>QKCF01000447.1 GCA_003246935.1 Sunxiuqinia sp.
ACCGCAGCTTTGAAAACTTCCTATCAAACCTGCTTTCAGGCTTAATTGCATATTCCTTTATGCCCAAAAAACCAACATTGAAAGTTCAGGAAATCATCGAGACAAATCAAATAGCTATTTTTGCTTAGCTCGAACTCACGTTAACTAAGGATTTTAGCTTCAACATAATTGTAATTAATCCGCTAATGTCGTAACTTGTATGGACTACCAACATTTAAACTAAACATCATGTCATTTGGTGCAGGGCATATCGCTGATATGTTGTCCCGTTTACGGGTAAATAGAGAACTTCTCAAAATGCATAAACACCGGAAAAATGAAGAAGAAGGATTCATCTATTTCGGTTCCCATTTAGAATTAAAATTCAGGGAAGGTACGGAGGAAGAAAAGAAGCGTATTATGCAAAAAATTCGTGCTGATGTGAAACGTCAAAGACTTATGGAAAAGGGTATGCTGGTACTCTCAATTGTCCTTTTTATAATCGCATTTGGGTGGTTTGCCCGAAATTTCGTTTAATCCAAACTTTACTTCAGCACGACCGTTTTTACATTAACAAACTCTCGAATTCCAACCAACGACAGTTCCCGACCATAGCCGCTCTCTTTCACACCACCAAAAGGTAAGCGAGGATCCGATTTCACAAAGTCGTTCACAAAAACGCAACCTGCGTCCAGCCCCTTTTCAGCCAATTTAAGCCCTTTTTCTTCGTCCCCAGTAAAAATGGCCGCCCCTAAACCAAAAACGGTGTCATTCGCTATAGAAATAGCCTCTTCAATACTTTGAACACGGAACAATGAAGCTACTGGTCCAAATAACTCTTCGTGGTAAGCCGGCATACCCTCTTCCACATTTTCGAGCACGGTAGCCGGATAAAAAGCAGCATCACCTTCAGGAATGAATCCGCCGCAAAGCACGCTCGCTCCCATTTCAACACTTTCTACTACCTGTTCATGCAGTTCATTGCGCAAATCGATACGTGCCATAGGCGCCAGGCTGGTATTCTTATCCTTTGGATCACCAAAACTAACAGCTTGCATATGCTTTAAAAACTCCGTTTTAAATGTTTCGTAAACGGAATCCATTATGATGAAACGTTTGGCGCCAATACAGCTCTGACCTGCATTTAAAAGCCGTGCCGAAGCGCATAAACGAGCTGCCTCGATCACATCAGCACAAGAATTAAATAAGGATCACTGCCTCCAAGTTCGAGCACTGTTTTCTTTAAAACAGCTCCGGCAGTTGCTGCTACAGCTTTACCCGCAGGTGTACTTCCTGTTAAAGTAACCGCTTTAATTCGACTATCTTCGATTATTGGTTTAACATCAGCACCACTTACTAAAAGCGTGCGAAATACATTCGCCGGAAACCCGGCTTCTTCAACCAATTGCTCAATTGCCAACGCACATCCTGGCACATTACTGGCATGCTTCAATAGGCCCGTGTTACCAACCAATAAGGCTGGAGCTACGAATCGAAATACCTGCCAAAACGGAAAGTTCCAGGGCATAATTGCTAAAACAGTACCAATAGGCTGATAACAGACGAAAGCTTTCTTCGCTTCTGTTTGAATTGCCTCACTCGCCAAAAATTGCTCTGCATTTTCAGCGTAATACTTACAAACCCAAGCACACTTTTCTACTTCAGCAACGGCCTCACGTTTCAGCTTCCCCATCTCGGAACTGATCAGATCCGAAAGCCAATCTTTCTTTTCCAACAGTAACTCACCCAAACGAAACATCAACGATGAACGTTGGCTAAAATCCGATTTTTTCCAGCTATGAAATGCTAAATCAACTTTTTCGATAATCTGAAATACATCTTTCTCTGTATGTTTCGGATAGGTGCCGCATACCTTGCCAGTGTATGGATTTATTGCTTTCATATCATTACGCTTTTTCCTTAGTTCAAAGTTAACAGGAAATAAGAACGAAAAAAAGGACCGATGATACAAGTCCTTTTCAATTTATTCCTTCCTACGGCCGAACCGCAAGAATCGCTAAATCTGTCAATTCCTCAATCCTGACTATTCGTCCTTCTTCGATACTTTTCCGGGCTGCAATTCCGATTAATATTGACATGGCCCCATCACGAGTACCTGCTGAATGTTTGTATGGATCAGCCATGCCCGGATCTTTGAATATCTTATCATGCAAGCGAACATCTCCACCACCATGCCCTGACTTAACTTTTGGAACCTTTATCAATTCATAATCTTCCCAATTTTTCATGAGCATGATTTTGTCATAGGCTTCCATTTGATTACCACCAGTCTGACTCATTTCTGTTTTGTGTAGTTCTTCCTGACTCATCATTTCACGATTCTCCCAAGGAATTCCTTCCCATGAATCGAGTCTTCCTTCTTTTCCGTTAAATGCGATGCGCCATCCCTCATAAGGAGAATAAGTTGTAAGCGAGTAACTTACCTGAACATTATTGGCATACTTAATCTGCACTGCCATTTTATCGTAAATATTTATTTCATCCCGCCACAAACAATTATCGCGTATGTATCCATCGTACTTTTCATTTTTCACATATAAATCAACCATCCGATCCTCGGCCATGATATCCCAGTAAAATTTGCATTTTGAAGTATATGCGCACGATCGGCAATTAACTCCGCGATAGCTGTTATTTTTTCCATAGTGCTCCAGCGATCCAAAAGCAACTACTTCCATTGGATCTGAATCAATCCACCAATTCAACAAATCGAAATGATGAGTCGCCTTATGCAGAAGCAAGGTTCCGCTTTTATCTCGCTCACCATGCCATCTTCTGAAATAAGAAGCACCGTGATATGTGTTTAAATACCAATGAAAATCAACCGAAGTTAGCTCCCCTACTTTTTGCTCGGC
>QKCF01000404.1 GCA_003246935.1 Sunxiuqinia sp.
AAAAGCAGATGTTACCAGTTCTGTCGGTACTGTGAAAGCTGAAGATTTTAATGCTGGTAGTGTACAGGATGCCGGACAGTTAATTCAAGGTAAAGTGGCAGGTCTTTCATTAAACACGACTAGCGGTGATCCTACTGCAGGAACTTCTATTCGTTTGCGTGGTAATACGACTTTATTCGGTACAAGCTCGAACCCGTTGATCCTGGTTGATGGAGTCCCCAGTGATTTGAGCACGGTTGCTCCTGAAGATATTGAGTCGGTGGACGTTTTGAAGGATGGTTCTGCAGCTGCAATTTATGGAACGCGTGGTACCAATGGGGTAATCATTATTACAACTAAAAGAGCAGGTGCGGGCGAAAGAAGCGTTGTTGAATATACTGGTTACGTAAGCACACAAACGATTGCCAACAAGTTGGATATGTTGACAGCACAGGATTACCGCGATCAGATTGCTGCTGGTACACGTGCTGCCTCTGATGATTTGGGCGGAAATACCGATTGGTTGGATCAAATTACACAAACACCGATTAATCATGTGCATAACCTGAGCTTTAGGGGAGGAAATGCCAAGACCAATTATATCGCAACAATCAACTACCGCGATGTTGACGGTATCTTTAAGAAGTCCTATACCGAAAGACTGACAGCCCGTGCTGATATTAACCATTCTATGTTTGACGATATGTTGAATGTCAACTTTGGTATTCTGTCAAGAACTGAGAAATTGAACGGTTTCAATGGCTATACCTATCGTCAGGCTGTAATTTATAATCCAACTTCACCGATTAAAGATGAAAATGGTGTTTGGGTAGAACAACCGGGAGCCTTCAATTATGACAACCCCTTGGCTCGCATCGAAGAATCGGATGGTGAAACGAGTACTAACTTGAATCGTGTTTCCGGATCGTTGACATTGAAGCCAATTGACGGTTTAAATGTGAAAGCGATGATGTCGTATTCAAAATATAATAGCACTTACGGATATTACGAAACGAGTAAGCATATCTCTACAGTAAGAGCCGGGGTGAATGGTTATGCCACTAATAACGCCGTTGAGAATGCTGAAAAATTGATTGATTTGACGGCAGAATATAAAAAGAGTATTGGCGAACACAATTTCACTGTTTTAGGTGGATATAGTTGGCAGGACTTTGTTGGTCGTAGTTTTTACGTGAACAATAATGACTTTCAAACCGATGAGTTTGGATACAATAACATTGGTTTAGGTGTTGGTATTAAGGAAGGTAGTACTGTTTGGGGAATCGGCAGTGGTAAATCCGAAACAAACCTGATCGGTTTCTTCGGTCGTATGAACTACAATTATAAGAATCGTTACCTGTTGATGGCCAGCGTACGTCACGAAGCTGCCAGTCAGTTGTATGGTACAAAAGATCCTTGGGGTACCTTCCCTGCTGTGTCGTTAGGTTGGAGATTGACAGAAGAACCGTTCATGCAAAATGTTAGTTTCCTGAATGATCTGAAACTGCGCGCCGGTTATGGTGTTACAGGTACACAACCAAGTGATTTGTTCTTAGGTGTTGCCACTTTGGTATACAGTAGTCCTTTCTATAACAACGGAACCTGGATTCAAACTTTGACACCGGGACGTAACCCAAATCCATACCTGAGATGGGAGGAAAAGAAAGAAACCAATATTGGTGTTGATTTCGCCATGTTGAATAATCGTTTGTCTGGTAGTATTGATTTGTACGAACGTAAGATTGACGGTTTGTTGTATGATTATGCTGTGCCAACTCCTCCGAACTTGGTTACAACAACCCGCGCCAATGCCGGTAAGATGAAAAATACGGGTATTGAGATCTTGGTTAATGCGATCCCGGTAAAAACGAAGGAGTTTTCCTGGAATACGAATGTGACATTCTCTACCAATAAGAACAAGCTGATCACGCTGTCGAATGAGTTGTATCAGGCAACAAGTGATTATTTTACTACCGGTGGAACAGGAGAGCCGATTCAGACATTTACTCACCGGGTTGATATCGGTGGCGAGATTGGAAACTTCTACGGATTTAAAGTCATTGATGTAGACGACGAAGGCAAATGGATTTATGAAGATGCAGAGGGAAATGCAGTTAATTACGATGATTTTGATCACTCGTTTGAAAATAAGAAAGTCTTAGGTAATGGTATTCCAAAATTTATTGGTAGCTGGAATAACAGCTTTACCTATAAAGATTTTGACTTGTCTGTTACCATGCGTGGTGCATTCGACTTCCAAATTCTGAACTTCGAACGCATGTACCTGGAGAATACCAAAACAGTGCAATACAACCGTTTGAAGTCTGCTTATGATCCTGTTTTCGGTAAGGCGGTATTAAGTACTGATATGGACCTGGAGTATAACTCTTATTATATTGAAAATGGTGATTACTGGAAAATTGACAATATCACCTTAGGTTACACGATGCACAATTTGGGTAAATACATTCAAAAAGCTCGTATTTACGCATCATCATTGAACACTTTCGTAATTACTGGTTACAAGGGAATTGATCCGGAAGTTTATTCAGGTGGCTTATCTCCTGGTAACGATGGACGCGATAAGTATCCGACAACCAGAACATTTACATTAGGTGTTAATTTAACTTTCTAAACCATAAATACTAGTTTGACATGAATACTCATAAATATAAAAAGGCATTGGGCATCTTGTTAATCTCGCTTGTAACTGTTCTTACAAGTTGTACCAAGCTGTACGATACCAGTTATAGCGAATTTTTAGCAGATCAATTTGAACCTACCGAAGAGGATATCCCTGCAATTATCGGTAATGCATATGGTTCCTGGCGTGAATTATTGTTGTTTTGGAACGGCTATTGGAGAGCTAACGAAGTAGGTGCTGACGAAATTGTTATTCCTGCGCGTCCAAATGGTTGGGTTGACGGTGGTATCTATCGCCGCATCCACGAACATACCTGGACGGTTGACGAGGATGTTGTTTATCAAACATGGGACCGGACTTACTACGGGATTGCCACTTGTAACCGGATTATATATCAGGTAGAAACTGGTTTTGTTCCAATTGCTGACGAAGATGTTTATAATGCAACGTTAGCCGAGTTAAGAACTCTGAGAGCCAGTTACTATTATGTTCTTTGTGATTTGTATGGAAATGTACCAATTGTAACCGACTTCGATGTTGAAGAAGGATATCTCCCGGAACAGAACACGAGAACAGAGGTATACGACTTTATTGTGAAAGAAATTACGGAAAGTTTACCTTACTTAAGTGAAGAAAGAAGTGGCGCAACATATGGCCGTTTCAATAAATGGGCAGGTTTAACGCTGTTGGCAAAGATGTACCTGAATGCTGAAGTTTATACCGGAACTGAGCACTGGGACGATTGTATTGCTGCGTGTAATCAGATTATCGGGTCAGGCGCAGGCTACGCTTTGGAATCCAATCAAAAAAATGTATTTGTTACTGAAAACCAGAACTCGGCTGAAATTATTTTCGGTTTGGCAATCGACGATCAATACACAACAGGTTGGAACCAGTTTGATATTCATATGCAAACCTGCCAGCCGGCTATGCAGGCCAAGTATGATTTAACACAAAGCCCGTGGGGAGGTATGTGTGCAATTCCCCAGTTCATCGACACTTTCGACCCGGATGACGCCCGTCTGAATAATAATTTCATGATGGGACAACAATACTCATCTGGCGGTGAGCCATTGCTATGTACAATGGGGGGCTTGGTAGGCGAACCAATGGTACTGATCAATGAAATTCCTGATATCGGCAGCTCCGAAGAAATCCACGGTTATCGTTTCGAGAAATTTGAGATTGCATTGGGCTCATCTAATATTTTGAATAACGACTATCCATTATTCCGTTATGCTGATGTGTTAATGATGAAAGCAGAGTGTCTGTTGCGCACTGGCGAAGAAGATGCTGCAGCTACAATTGTAACAGAAGTCCGTGAGCGTGCATTCACAAGTAACCCCGATAAAGCAACTGTAACAGGAGCTGAATTGCTGGAAGGAAGTGTGTATGACTATGGTTTACGTACCGAAAGTGCTGAAACTGATGAGGGAGGGGACGATATAGAGTACGGTCGTTTCCTCGACGAGCTGGCCTGGGAGTTTAACCAGGAAGGTCGTCGCCGTCAGGATATGATTCGTTTTGGTGTTTACACTACAAAATCATTCTTTGCGCACTCTCCGAATGGTTCCTACCGCTCAATTTACCCGATTCCACGTGGTCGGATGGAGACAAATACAAACTTGCAACAGAATCCAGGTTATTAAGTTCGATAAATTAGCTAAGGTGGAGAGCATGCATAATGTTCTCCACTTTTACTTTTCTGATAGCTCTTTTTCCCTTTTGGTAATAGAATGTTGAATTGTTTGTGAAACTGTCAATCGTGGTAGTCAGAAGTGCAAAGAATTGAAATGAGGGACAAGAGAGCGTATTTTTAAACCTAAAAACCAGTAAAAAGCCTGATACAATGAAAAAAATGAAATTTCTTGCATTCCTGGTCTTAGCGCTAGCTTTGGCTTGTCAGCCAAAGATGAAAGAGAATGTTGAGTCGACACCCGATTACGCGATCCAGGGAATTCCGTTCAACGAAGTTCACCTGAGTGACAATTTTTGGGCGCCCAAAATAGAGACAAACCGAACAGTCACAATTCCTGCTTCGTTTGCTAAATGCGAAGAAATGGGACGGATGGATAATTTCCTGATTGCCGGTGGGAAAATGGATGGTCCGGTAAAAGGGGAAATGCCTTTTGACGATACAGATGTTTACAAAATCATCGAAGGAGCGTCCTATTCAATGACTACAACGCTTGACCCGAAGTTGGATCAGTATGTTGATTCGGTCATTGCTCTTATTGCGATCGGCCAGGAAAAGGATGGCTATCTGACCACATACAAAACGATCGATACCACTTTTGTTCGTTGGTCATGGTGCCCGGCGGGTGCACGCTGGGAACACCTGGAATGTAGCCACGAGTTGTACAACAGCGGGCACATGTTCGAGGCTGCAGCAGCGCATTACCACGCTACCGGAAAAACGAATTTTCTGGATATTGCAACCAAAAATGCTGACTTGCTGGTCGACGTTTTCAATAATAAACTTCCCAACGAAGTTCCGGGACACCAGATTGTGGAAACCGGTTTAATCAAGTTATACCTGATTACTCACAAGGAAGAATACCTGAAGCTGGCCCGTCATTTTCTGGATGTACGCGGAGATAGTACTCGTAGGGAACTCAAAGGACCTTACACGCAGGACCACAAGCCAGTTCTGCAACAGGATGAAGCTGTAGGACACGCTGTACGGGCAGCTTACATGTACGCAGGGATGACCGATGTGGCTGCTTTGTACGACGATGCTGCCTACCGAACTGCGGTAGATAATATCTGGAACAATATTGTGTCGAAGAAGATGTACCTGACAGGTGGGATTGGTTCCCGTCATGAAGGAGAGGCGTTCGGAGATAACTATGAACTGCCGAACCTGACGGCATACAACGAAACCTGTGCGGCTATTGCGAATGTGTACTGGAACTATCGCATGTTCCTGCTTCATGGCGATTCAAAATATATCGATGTGTTGGAGCGCAGCCTATACAACGGCGTCATCTCCGGCGTGGGGCTGGATGGTAAAACCTTCTTCTATCCTAATCCGCTTGAATGTGACATGGAGTACCATTTCAATTCTGGAGGAAGTTTGACCCGCGAACCTTGGTTTGATTGTTCTTGCTGCCCGACTAACCTTTGCCGTTTTATGCCTTCGGTACCGGGATATATTTATGCGCAAGATGAGGATAAAGTTTACGTGAATTTGTTTATTCAAAGCGCGACTGAGATCGACGTTGCTGGTACAACAGTTGCCTTAAGTCAGAAAACAGACTATCCTTGGAATGGTGATATTGAATTGGAGGTGTCATCGGAAGAAGATCAGGAATTCACTGTTTGTATCCGCATTCCGGGATGGGCTCAGGACAAGCCGGTACCTTCCGACTTGTATGCTTACGAAAGCACTGGTCAATTGCCGGTTGTGTTGAAAGTAAATGGCGAAGTTGTTGAATATGCTACTGAAAACGGATATGCAACATTAGCTCGCCAGTGGAAAAAAGGTGATGTGATTGAGTACAGCCTTCCAATGGGAATCCGGAAAGTGAAGGCGAATGAGGCGGTTGAAGCCGATCGGGGCTTAGTTGCCCTGGAGCGTGGCCCGATTGTCTATTGCGTTGAGGAAGCTGATAATGCCGATGTTGACAAAATCGGTGTGACGCCGGAAACAGCTTTCGATAATTTATTTGAGCCAGAACTGTTGGGCGGTGTCGAAGTTATTACCGCTTCGGATGCCAAAGGCAAAGCGTTCACAGCAATACCTTATTACGTTTGGGACAACCGCGGTGCCAATAAAATGAAGGTCTGGTTGACCGAAGAATAGAGTAATCTCCAGTGATGAACGGAGAAGGAACGGCTGTCCTTTGCTGATCGGAGGACAGCCGTCTTTATTTTCAATAACAGAAGCAAACTATTGGGGGGAAGCTTCGTTTTATTCGTCTTTTCTTATGACAGTCTTTTGTTGTTAGGAGCATCTATTTTTCTTGTGTTTCATTCAATTCCCAAAGTCGTTAAAATAGCCTGATGTGAGTTTAGAAATTTCCTAAATAAGCAAATTGTGTAATTTTGAGGTTTGTTTTTAATTTTCTTATTTGCAGTTAGTTATGGATCTTATTGCGAGGGGTTTTAGCTTCTTGATAATCTCCGAAATTGTACAATTTAAAGAAAAAACGTACTTTTTACCTTTAAAAATAAAAGACACTGAATTTTAAACTTAAACAATCCTATAGATGAGATTACTTAATTTCCTTCTGGCTGTTTCTTTGGCAGCGTTTTTTGCATCTTGTCAACCTTCTAAAAAGAAAGCAGAACCTTTCGCACAAGGCGAATTTAAAACTTGGGCACAAACGCCTCCAATGGGCTGGAACAGTTGGGACTGCTACGGCCCAACTGTTGAAGAACCCGAAGTAAAGGCGAATGCCGATTATATGGCTGAGAAGCTGAAAGACTACGGCTGGGAATACATCGTTGTTGACATTCG
>QKCF01000440.1 GCA_003246935.1 Sunxiuqinia sp.
CAAGCCCTGCTCTTTACCTCGCACAGAATCTTTCACATGACCGTAATCGTAATGGCCAAACCCCTGCTGTTCCCAGCACGAAGGAACCTCAATTTTTGTCCACTTTCCCGAGTTGCGACCATCGGTACAAAAGAAATCCCATTCTACAGGCTTATCAACACCTGTGCCCGAGAGGTACTTTATCTGAGTTATTTGCGCATAAACTGCGTTGTTGATGTAAACGTTTACAATTATAATTAGGACTATTTTCGTGATTAATTTCATAAGTTTTACAAAAGCGATTTGATTTACTATTATATTGGAATTTGCTAAGTTAATGATTTTATTTGGCTTTACGCCTATGAAAAAAACAAAAAAGGCAGCAGTAACTAAACTGCTGCCTTTCTAAAACCTCAACTTATACTATTTGGAAACGTTATCAGGATTCTGATTTATCGACAATTCTGAATCTAAATCCCATCAAATTCTTCCTGTAAAATAATAGAAAGCTTCACTGCAGGTTTTTAAAGTATCAGAGAGGCTGAGCTTTCAAATCAGCCCCTTTGATTAAAGCCAAATCTTTAGCTAACTTTTTTAATACCCCGGATTTTGCCCAAACTCATCCGCATTTAAAATTTGTAATAGAAAGCGCTCAGGGATTGGACGAAGAAGCGCCATTTGTGGAGAAGCCTGCAGGTACTGCCAAATATCAAGGTTGCGTTCTTGTATGTAATCAGCTGGTGTACCGGTGCGTTTGATATCCATCCAGCGAATATGTTCGCCACATAATTCACGGGCTCTTTCATCAAGAACGAAATCAAGTGTCATGTCACTTTGTGAAACCTGCATTTCCGCCTCCTTACCGGGTACCGCAGCACGAGCTCTCAGTTCGTTAATATATGTCACAGCACCTGCCGGATCATTTAGACCAATGTGAGCTTCTGCAGCAGCGAGATACATTTCTGCCAAACGAATCATGATTACATCCAACGTTCCCCTGTCGGAAGTCGGAATTGCATCAGAACCATCAGTATTTACTGAACCACGAGTCGGATCATCATACTTTTTCAGGGCAGGGAAACGAACCTGTTTAAAGGCATCCGTGGTTATGCGACCAGTCACCGGATCATATGTATCATCTATATCAAAACAAGCGTAAGGCCGGGTTTCCTTGTCTGCAATCGGGTGTTTTGAGTAGAAAATAGCTGTATCTCCAGGAGCAATGTAAGTATCGACAACTGACGCGTCTTTTTCATAGTTGATCATGTCTGTAGAACCGTCTTGCCAGGTATAGCCATTCTCGCTGTTGCAATAGTAAACATCACGGAAGAATGCCCGGTAACGTGCATCATTATCATCATCATACAATTCCAACAGGTATTTGGTCGGCATCATTGACATAGAACCCGGCTTTGCACGCTTGTCATCACCGTATTCCAAATCCTTCACCATTAAGTTATTGCCGTCAGAATAAGCCGAGGAATAAGCCGCTTTAAAATACTGATGCAGGCGGTTCGGATTGCTCTCGCGTGGATTAAGACCTGAAGTACGTGCATGAGTTACGACAAAGAGAGCCTCTTTGTTATCCTTATTGTTCCGGTAATCAAAAATCTCATCGGGAGTCTCATATAAGCTGGTTTTCAACGTTGCCTGATTGTTGATTACATATTCTGCAGCATCGCGGGCGATCGCGTAATAAGTAGCCGCATCGTTGTACATTGCACTGTAATAACCAGAAGCACGTGTCAACGCCGTGCGCGCCAATAACCCGTATGCAGCCTTTTTAGTTGCCCGGCCAACATCTGTTGAAGGATACGGATCAACCGGCAGTTTCTCACAAGCAATCTGCAAGTCACCGATAATCAGGTCATAAAAATCGCTATAAGAGCTTCGATAGGCATACTGATCAAAAGATTGGGTTTCAGTAGTACGTAAATCACAGTTGCCGTAAATCTCCACCAAATGCCAGTAGTAGTATGCTCTTAAGAAACGAAGTTCACCTTCACGAGCATCTTTCTCGTCCTGCGAAGTAAATTCAACATCCCCAATACGCTCTATACCAGCATTGCAGTAATTTATACCTTCATAAAAACGGTTGAAATCGTTGTAGAACTGTCCTACAGCCGGAGTTGTTTCCTGGTATTTCGACATCTGACGGCCATAAGTGCCGTTTCCAATATTTATAAACAGGTCGTTACCACCAACGATAAACAACACCATATCTTCCCTTCCGTAAAACTGACTTTCCAGGTTCACGTAAGCCGCATTCACCAAGGAATTTAGGCCTTCCTCACTTGAAAAAATAACATCAGCAGTTGCCCCCGAAGGATTGAATTCTTCCAAACTACATGATGAGAAATTAAAAGCCATTGCAGCGAACGCAATAGACATTATATATTTGAACTGTTTCATTTTTACTAGTTTTTTAACTCTGTTGACTATTAGAAATTCACATTCACCCCAAAAACAAATTGTCTTGTAAGTGGATCTGTTGCTGCTCCACCCCGCTCAGGATCGTAATGTTTAACCAATGGATTATGATTGAACGTTAGTAAGTTTGCGCCTGTCACATACAGTCGTAAATTGCTGATATTGACCGATTTCATCCAGCGATCAGGCAGGGTGTAACCCAAAGTCACATTTTTCAACTTCACATACGAACCGTCAGCGAACCAGTATGACTGGTAACCTACATAGTTAAAGAATTCGCCATTATTGGGTCGTGGAAAGTCCGCGCCTGTTGTTTCCGGTGTCCAGTATTTAAAGTAGTCAGGGAAATTGGTTTCACCTTTAGGGTCGAATGCACCTGTAAAGTCGCTTTCCAGCAATTGGCCCCAACGGGCTGTCAGGTAAAAGCTAAAGTCAATTCCTTTAAAGTAGAATGAATTGTTTATACCAGCTACCCAATCCGGAGTTCTTGAGCCAATGAAAGTAACATCGTTAACGCCATCAATAACATGGTCACCATTGATATCTCTCAGCTTGATATCACCAGGCTGGAAAGGTTGAGTTTTAGCGGCATCTTTGAAATAAGTTGCAGCTTCTTCAGCTTCTGAAGTTTCCCAAATACCCAAACGGTCGAAAGTGTAATACGACTTAATCGGTGCCCCAAGGATAAGAGAATTGTGCTCTTTTCGTTGGCCGTCATAAATGTTTTGACCATCAATCAAACTTGTAATTTCCTCGTGGTTTCGGGAAAACGTAAAATTGGTATTCCATTTGAAATCCTTGCTATCGAAATTTACTGTGTTGATCGCCAACTCAACTCCCTTGTTTCTGGAAGAGCCAATATTCTGGTAAGTTTGGAACGGTGTGTTGTTTCCACTCCCCATTGAAGTTGGCAGTGACCGAAGCATTAGAATATCATCAGTTTTGGTATCGTAATAGTCAAATACAACAGAGATTCGGTTATCCAGAAAACCTAAATCAATACCCCAATCGACGGACTTAGAGATTTCCCATCCCAGGTCCTTATTGCCAATAACGGTATTGAAGGTATAATACGTAAATCCTTGCTCCTGAAATGCTGCATCCGTGTGAGCTGACACACCACTTTGAGTACCGTACTCGCTGATACCTGAGTTTCCGGTTTTACCCCAGCTAACTCTCAATTTGGCATTCGATAGCCATTTTTTAGTATCATCCATAAACGCTTCTTCAGAAATACGCCATGCACCGGCAACTGACGGGAACATAGCCCATTGTTCTGAGAGCCGCGATGCACCATCCCAACGTCCTGAAATTGTCAACAGATATTTATCACGGTAACTGTAATTAACACGACCTGCAAACGACAATGTCTGGCTACCCGTATAGCCTGAAGCAATATTATACGAATCTCTGCTATTTGCGCCTAAACTATAGAATAGCTGCTCCGGAACAAGTTGTCCCTCACCGTATGCATATACGTTGTCGTAAGTAGATTTAGTCCAGGAAGTCAACGCAGTGGCTCCAAAAGTGTGCTCACCAATATCCTTTGTATAACTCAAAATATTATCCCAACTGTAATAACGCAGATTTGATGCGGTAATTGAAGATATTGATGTTGAATACTGACCTGCCCGGTCTATCGAATTAGCACCAGCGTACTCACCGTTTCTATTAAATTTCAAATTTGTTCCGAGATTTGAACGGAATGATAATCCCTCAGTCGGGGTAAATACAAGATACCCGTTGGCAATAATATTCGTATTCAATTGGTTGTATGCAGCAACGTTGTCATCGGCTTCATCGGCAAGTGGAGAAACACGGAAAGAAGTTCCTAACGGGAAAAGGATAACATTACCTTCATCATCGTATGCCTTACCTAATGGACTGTTAGTTGCAGCTCTCCAAAGTACGTTACTTGCTCTAACGTCGGTGTTGTAATGAGTAACCTGAACTGTTGCTCCCAATTTCAGGAAATCATACATTTTGTAATCTGTATTCATTCGGATTGAATACCTCTTCATTTCATCGTCAGCAAATGAGCCTTTTTCGTTATAGTATCCGGCCGACAAATAGGAAGTGGCCTTCTCGTTCCCCATAGTCGCCGTAATCTGATGACTTTGCTGAATACCATTATGCATCACCTCATCAACCCAATTAGCATAGTCACCGTTCTGAATGGCTTCCCATTCTGTAGACGAAAAAATAGCCACGTCGTCTGCTGGTGAACTCCAGCTTCCATTTGCACGGTATGCTTCGCGACGAACATTCAGAAAATCCTCACCGGTGAGCATATCAGGGTATTGAGCCCAACCGTTCACCCCGTAATAGCCGCTGTAAGAAACCTTTGTTTCCCCAACTTTTCCCTTCTTGGTTGTAATGATAATAACCCCATTGGCACCTTGTGATCCGTAGATCGCTGTCGAGGATGCATCTTTCAAGACCTCAATCGACTCAATATCTTCCGGCGCAATGTCGGTATAGCTTCCCCCTTGCATTCCGTCAATGATAATAAGAGGACTGTTTGATCCATTGATCGAGCGGTTACCACGAATACGAATTTCGACATCGGAACCAGCTTTACCCGACTGGCGGGTAACATCGACACCGGTAACCTGTCCTTGCAATGCTTCCATGGCATTAAACGTCGGAATTCTGGTAATGTCGTCACTTTTTACAGAGGCCACAGATCCGGTCAGGTCGCGTTTCTTTACCGTACCGTAACCAATAGCAACAACCTCCTCAATTCCAATGGTTTCTTCTTCCAATCTTATATTGAGTGAAGATTCGCCCTGATAAACAATCTCTTGGCTAACCATCCCTACAAATGATACAACAAGTACATCTCCTGTGCGCACACCACCTATGACAAAGGAGCCATCCGCATCGCTGATGATCCCATTAGTTGTTCCCTTGATAACAACCGTAGCACCGGGAATCGGATCACCAGAAGCCGTTGTTATTTTACCTTTTACTTCCTTTGTTTGTCCGGAAACAGTTTTATTCGGTTGAGAATCGTCAGCCCGAATAATTATTTGACGGTCGTATACTGCATACTTCAGATGCTGATCCTGCAAAATCTCGTTCAATGCTTCTTCAATTGTAGCATTTTCGAGATCAACATTCACTTTTTTGTTCTCATCCAACTCGTTCAAATTGTAAAGGAAAACGAAATCACTTTGCGATTCGATTTGATTTAAAATCTCTTTAACAGTCGTATTCTCTGTTTTAAGATTTAGTTTCGTTGCCTGCGAATAAGAATTGGCTGCCGCAGTAACGACGAAACAAAAAGAGATAAGCATGGTTAGTTTCATGATTCTCCAAAAAGGTTTAAGACATTCCCATCCGGGAAAGCCAGTTAATGACTTTTTTTTCATAAATTTGGTCTGTTTACATATTACTAAATGCGCTGGTTTATACCGAACTGGCATTGACCGGAGGATGAGCCACCATCTTCCGGTTTTTATTGCAGCACGTACTCCCCTGCGTTTACTTTTTCAATAGTTCCATCTGTCAGGTTTTCCAGATATTCAAATACTTCGTTCATGTCAGTATTCAGATGCATTTTCCCAGTCAATAAACGAGTTCGTATTTGCTCGTTACTAACCGTAATACTAATATTAAAAAACTGTTCTACATTGGGAATTACATCATCTATCGATTCATTATTAATTGTTATTATTCCGCGTTTCCACAAATCGTATGATTGCTCGTTTCCCTTCGAAATGACGATCGTTCCTGTCTCCTCGATTGTCTTCGCTTGATCATTAGGCTTAAGTTTTGCCCAGCCAGACAATATAGAATGGTTAATTTTCCGTAGCCAAACCGTCCCTTCTTTCAGGAAAGTAGTTTCTTCCTTCCTATCCGGATAAGCGTCAACACTAAAGCTGGTTCCAAGTACCTTAATTTCAGTTTTTGACGTGTTAACTAAGAAAGGGTGATTGGGGTCTTTTGTAATGTCGAAGAAGGCTTCACCCAATAAACAAGCAGAACGATTTTCTTTTGAAAAAACCTCAGGAATTAGAATCCGGCTACCGGCATTCAGCTCCACCATGCTCTGATCATAGAGGCGTATATTGGCACGTTTTCCATAAGGAACAACAACCATATTAGTAGCATCGGCCAAACCTGTTTTTCTAAGGACAATGGTGTCAGTTCCTAACACCAATTGGCTTGAATTGGAGAAATCAATCAGCATTTCGGGGTCACTAATTTCTTTTTTACTACCATCGGCCAAATAAACCATCGTATTCAGCGCTGCACTTTTTACCAATAAACTCTCGGGAACAGAAGATGCCTTGTTTTCCCGCTGAAGATTGGTTACAGCAAAGCCCAATGCAAAAAACAGAATCGCCACAGCAGCATAAGAAACGATCATATTTAATGAAATCGTCCTTTTACGAACTTGTCCTTTGGTTCCTGCAGTGACAACAGAATTGTAAATTTCTGATTTCCGCTTTTGTGATACTAAATGCTGCTGAACCTTTAATGCTTTAAGTTCCTCCCTGGCTCGTAGAAGTCCGGCTCTTTCGTCCGGATGCTGTTCTATATAGTTTATGAAATAAACTTCAGTCTCCTGATCGGGATCCAAAGCCCATTTTATAAATCTAGGGTCTTCAATATAGTCTTGTAAATTTGCCATTTCTGCGACTGTTTACCTATAACGTGGACATGAAATTCAGAGAAGTTTTTATGCTCTAAAACAGATATAAAGTAATTCCATAAATTTATCGGTCATTACCTCTTTCAAGCGGGAAACAATACGATAAACCTGTTTTTTAGCTGAATCCGGTTGAACCCCCAATAAATCTCCAATTTGCCTGTAATCGAGACCGCTGTAAAATTTCAGGTATAATATTTCCTGGGCTGCGGGGCTTAACGATTCAATTGTTTCTTGCATCATCTCAATTCGGGTATTAAGATCGCTGTCGGCGTCTTCTGTATCGACAGCCAGTTCCATCTTGAACGAATCAATAGGCACACTTAAATCTTCAAGCCGGCTTCTGTAACGAAGCTTTTGGTAGATCGTCAATTTCAG
>QKCF01000429.1 GCA_003246935.1 Sunxiuqinia sp.
GCAGAATCGCCCGTGCCCAAATAGGCAACTGTTCCGTCTTTTATTTTCAGTTTCAGCCAATCGTGTGCCAGCATGCCCGATGAGATAATCTTGTCGGGGGTAATGCTTTTAATCCCTCTGCGGACGTAACCGTTAGCCAGCCCTTCCGGTCCTCTGGACGAGTCGTTGGTTACGATGAAATAGTTAATCCCGTTTTCGTCTAAAAAGTCAAAAGTGCGTTCAATCCCGGGGATTACGCCTTTGTGGTTTTTCAATACACCAAATGCATCAAAAAATATGGTTTTGTATTTGAGAGCAACCGTTTTAAAGTCTTTTGTCTTCATAGTTAGAGTTTTAAGGCGCGTAATATTTTTTCTGCATTGAAATTTTTGTCAATAACAGGAATGTAGGCTTCATACGCTTCTTTTTGAAGTTTGCCTGCATATTCTGGTCTGAAAAAGTAGTTACCGTCTTTGATTACGTAATTTAAGATAAAAAAGCGATAACATTCTTTCATTAGCCTGACTTCCGGTTCTGTGAGAGGGTATATTTTATGGTATTCCTTTAAAAACAGGATGAATCGTTCTTCCATTAAAGTGTCGATCACATAGCTGAAAACGGTCCGGTCACCAATGTCAGAACACACCCGGCTGAAAAAGTAAAAATCCATTACGCGCGTTGACATACGGAACCAGTCATAGTCCCATCTGGAATAGAATTTTCCGTCGGGTGCTACCGAGAAATTACCGATATTCCAGTCTACAAAAACCGGGATAATTTCGATCTCAGTCATATAGTTGTAGTGGTCGGCATTGTTCAGAAATATATCACATTGCTCGAGGATCAAATCTTTGTGCTCTTCTTTGGCAGAGAATTTCTCGGTACGAATAGTCTTGGTTAATGCGTGAATGTCGGTAACTACGCTTTTTGATGCAATGGGGAGTTGTGCGCTGATGTTATAACAAGCCTTGTGGAAGCGGGCGAGTTCGCGGCCCATTTTCTTAATATGCTTATCCTCCAGGCGACGCGGTAGTTTATTTTTGACCTTGATCGGGTTGTAAAAAACCACCCATGCACAATGATCTTTTGAATAATAACGGTAGATGTATAATTCGTTTCGTTTTACTAATGACTGTGCGAGGAAAGTTTCATAAGGGATTTCAAGGTTGTTGGCCAGGTTGTTGATAATGATGTGGTCTTCCTTGAAATGTTCGAATTTGCCGTAATCGGACAGTTTGGCAAATACGGGTTGACGGTCGTAGAATGAAACTTTATAGACCGAGTTTGTTGAGACATGTGCACTAACATCAAAAATCCCTTTGATTTCGTGTCTATCGTCAAATTCTTTCCAGGCTTGTCGAATGATATGATAGTTGTCCAGTTGTTCCATTAATTCGTTGGATTTCGTATCTGTATGAAGTGTCATCATCTAAATAATTTCAAAATAGCGTTTTAATTCCCAGTTAGTTACAGTTTTGTTGAATTCGCGCCACTCCCATTCTCTTGTTCTTGCAAAGTGCTGGACGAAAGCTTCGCCCAGAATTTCATTGGCGATTTCCGATTGTGCCATTTGTTGAGTGGCTTCCCACAGATTGGTTGGTAGCTTGAGTGCATCTTTTTTTGCATAGGCATTGCCTATTGTGGCCGGCAGATCAAGTTTTAGATTGTTCTTTATACCGTATAATCCAGAAGCGAGCGAAGCAGCCATGGCCAAATAAGGATTGGTGTCAGATCCTGCTACCCGCATTTCCAGACGGGTTGACTTTTCGTCTCCGTTAAGAACTCTTACTGCAGTGGTGCGATTATCGTATCCCCAAGAGACCGTTGTTGGTGCCCAGGCACCGTCGCGGAGCCGTTTGTAGCTATTGATTGTTGGCGCGTACAACGACAGGAGTATCGGAAGACAAGTCAAAATTCCGGCGAGGTAGCTTTCCATCAACGGACTCATTGACTTGTCTGAATTACCAGAAAAGAATAAATTTTTGCTATGGTCGTCGTTCCATAAACTCTGGTGTATATGCCCGCTGCAGCCCGGAAGAGCTTCGTTCCATTTTGCCATAAAACTTGCAACGATGCCGTGTTTATAGGCAATTTCTTTAACGGCCGTTTTGAAAAGTGTTGCTTTATCTGCCGCAGCGAGGATCTCATCGTAGCGAATTGCGGACTCGTAAACTCCCGGGCCGGTTTCGGTATGTAGCGATTCAATCGGTATGTTGAATTGATAAAGAAGATCGAAAAGATCGTTGTAATAATCTTGGTTCAATGTTGGTCGAAGCTGAGAGTATCCAAACATGCCCGGACTGAGTGGTTGCAAATTCTGATATCCGTTTGCAGAAAGCTCGTTGGGTGTACCAATGAAATTAAACCATTCAAATTCCTGGGCGAAAACAGCCTGGTAGCCCATTTCTGTTGCTTGCTTTCTTATTTTCTTTAGTAGACTTCTCGGGCAGGCAGGCACGCCTTCTTCATTTTCAAAGTCACCCAAAAAATAAGGAATGTTGTTATCCCATGGGACGTTGCGAAAGGTGGTCAAATCGATGTGCGCTTTTTTGTCCGGGTAGCCGGAATGCCAGCCAGTCATTTCTACATTGTCGTAGCAGGCGTCATTTCCATCCCAGCCAAACACAACGTCGCAGAACCCTACACTCTTTTCCGAGATCTCAACAAATTTGTCAAGAAGTAGTGTTTTTGAACGTAGAATGCCGTCAATATCGCAAACAGCAAATTTTATTTTCTTGTGTCCAGCTTCTTCCAGCTTACTTACAATTTCATGTTTTCCCATCGTGCTCAGGTTTCTTTTCGACTTTTATTTACTAAGGTATTAAATTAAGTATATCCCGAAATTATTAAAAAAATGTTAGAGGATATAATCTTCTCAGTCGGGTCGATTGGGGCTTGGTAGCAAAAAGATTCTGTTTGGCGGTTATTTGTGTGACGTGTTTTGTTTGCCGTTTTGTATGCTTGCCTGGCTGTGTTTTATTTAATTTTCAATTAGGGGCTATTTGTGGGGGAGTGGGATGTGGAAAACCAATTGTTTTTCGGTACAAAATGTATGTAATCGTGGAGGTTATATTAAAAAAGGTCTAATTTTGATCTGTGAAATATTCGCGGGACTATTTCATTTTCCGCTTCGGTATATTTTATTGATGACATTAAAAAATCACAAAACGAAGCAATTAGTAAATACCTAACAAATTAACTTTTGAATTATAAAAATGGCTGTATTTAGATTCAAAGCGCTTGAAGAGGTGCTTTCGCGGAAGCCGATTGAGGTTCACCGGGAGCACAATCTCACTTCAGATTACTATGCAACAAAGGTTTTCGACCGCCCAAAGATGAAGAAGTATTTGTCGCGGGAGGCTTATAAAGCCGTTTGTGACGCAATTGATAACAGTTCGCCGATTGACCGGAAAATGGCAGATCAGGTGGCCCAGGGGATGAAGGCTTGGGCAACGGAGAATGGTGCGACTCATTACACTCATTGGTTTCACCCGTTGACTGATGCTACTGCTGAAAAGCACGATGCTTTCATTATCCATGGTGAGGATGGTGGAGTTGTTGAAGCATTTTCCGGTAAGCTATTATCGCAACAGGAGCCGGATGCTTCTTCATTTCCAAGTGGTGGTATTCGACAGACTTTTGAGGCTCGGGGCTACACAGCCTGGGATGCTTCGTCGCCGGCATTTATAGTAGATGGAACGCTTTGTATTCCGACTGTGTTTATTTCATATACAGGTGAAGCACTCGATTATAAAACGCCGTTCTTGCGGGCATTGACTGCAGTTGATAAGGCAGCCACTGAAGTCTGTCAGTATTTCGATAAAACAGTGACGAAAGTGCAGGCTAACCTGGGCTGGGAACAAGAATATTTTTTGATTGATGAGGCTTTGTATATGGCTCGTCCTGATTTGGTTTTAACAGGCCGTACCTTGATGGGACATGCTTCTTCAAAAGATCAACAGTTGGATGATCATTACTTTAGCTCGATTCCGACTCGGGTTTATCGCTTCATGGAAGATTTGGAAAACGAGGCTTACAAATTGGGTATCCCGGTAAAAACCCGTCACAATGAGGTTGCGCCAAACCAGTTTGAAGTTGCTCCGATATTTGAGGAAGCGAATCTGGCTAACGACCACAACCAACTATTGATGGACATCATGAAAAAGATCGCACGTCGACATAAATTCATGGTGTTGTTCCACGAAAAGCCCTTTGCCGGAGTCAACGGTTCAGGTAAACACAACAATTGGTCGCTGGTTACTGATACAGGAGTGAATCTGTACTCGCCTGGGAAAAATCCAAAGACAAATCTGCAGTTTTTGACTTTTGTGGTTAACACTCTCAAGGCGGTTTTTGATAATCAGGATGCAATTCGATCCAGTATTTATACCGCGGGCAATGCGCATCGTCTGGGGGCTAACGAAGCTCCGCCTTCTATTTTGTCGGTGTTTCTGGGGGCAGAAGTATCAAAGATGCTTGACCTGATGGAAGAGGCTGTTGTGGAAAGGAAGATGACACCCGATGAGAAAACAGCACTGAAGCTGAATATCGGACGTATTCCTGAGATTATTTTGGATACAACCGACCGTAACCGAACTTCGCCCTTGGCATTTACAGGAAACCGCTTTGAGTTCCGGGCTGTGGGATCGTCGGCAAACTGTGCCGCTTCGATGATTGCATTAAATACAGCATTGGCTGCTCAGCTGGTGAAATTCAGGACAGAGGTAGATGTTTTGGTTGAGAAGGGGGTGAAGAAAGATGAAGCTATCTTTCAGGTTTTGAAGCGCTTGATTATTGAGACTAAAGCGATTCGTTTTGAAGGTGATGGCTACAGCGACGGATGGGTAAAAGAGGCGAAGAAGAGAGGCTTGACGAATGTCACAAGTGTCCCTGAAGCAGTTTCTGCTTATACTAGAAAGGATGTTGTTAACCTTTTCTCTTCGGTAGAGGTGTTGAATAAACATGAGCTTGAAAGCCGTGCAGAGGTGGAATATGAAAAATATACCATGAAAGTGCAAATTGAAGCACGAGTACTTGGCGATTTGGCGATTAATCACATTGTTCCGATTGCTGTGCAGTACCAAACGAGTTTGATGGACAATGTAAAACGTTTGAAGGACCTTTTCCCTGCTGAAGAGTTCGATACGTTGGCAGAAGGCCGTTTGGAGCTGATTCGGGAGATCGGAGGTCATATTTCAACGATCAAGGTGAAAGTGAAGGATATGATTGAAGCCCGTAAGAAAGCCAATGTGATTGTAGATTCAGCTGAAAAAGCAAGAGCCTACGAGAAATTAGTGTTCCCTTATTTGGATGAGATCCGTTATCACATCGATAAGCTGGAATTGGCTGTTGATAATGAATTGTGGCCTTTGCCCAAATATCGCGAGCTGTTATTTGTGAAATAGAACATAGTGAAAGTGAAATATAAAGGACTGTTAGTGTATACTGGCAGTCTTTTTATGCAATTTGCATTTCGAAGAAATTAATACCTTGGAATACTTAAATTTTTAAAAATGCGTTTGTCCTAAACGGACAGAAACAAGTATTTTAGCGATAAATCATCGACTACATGGATCGACCTTTAGTTTTCCGCATTGTTAGTATCGTAGTGTTGGCGTTAGTGTGCGCCTGTACTTCGCAAAAAATGTACAATTCGGGCATGTCTTCTGTCGAGCGTGGAGAATACTATCGGTCCGCTGAAAAGTTCAGAAAAGCATATCGGAAAGACAATAGTCCGCAACATCGAATGGATATGGCTTTCCAGCTGGCGCAAGCCTATCACAAATTAGGCGATTACGGTCGCGCCGCTATTTGGTATAAAAATGCAATTCGTCGCGACTATCCTGATAAGAAGGCTATTTTCTATTGTGCCGAATGTTTGCGGGCCTACCAGAACTTTGAAGAAGCTAAAATTTACTATCAACAATATCTCGAGTTGTTCCCTGATGATGAACGGGCTAAACGCGGATTGGAAGCATGTGATTACGTTCCTGAATGGGAGAAAAGTCCAAACCGCTATATTGTTGCCCCTATCAAAGAACTAAACTCTAGGTATAGCGATTACGGTCCTGCCTATGTTGGCGGACGCGATAATGAGGTTATTTTCACGTCGATGAGGGAGAGTGAGAACACCGGGAAGCAAAAAAGTGCCATCACGGGTGAGCATTTTGCCGATCTGTTTCGCTCCGAGTTTGTGTTGCAGAAACAAAAATGGTCGGAGCCTGAGTTATTGGATGAAAGCCGGATGATTAATAGCGAAGACGAAGAAGGTGCCCCTGCAATATCACCGAATGGCGACTTGATGGTTTTCACGCGTTGTCGCTACGATAAGTCCCAGAATATGGGAGCAAGTTTGTTTTCTACCCGTATGTCCCGCGGTAACTGGTCAGAGCCGATGCTTATTTCATTAGCCGATGACAGTCTCATTGCTGCACATCCTGCATTTTCTCCGGATGGAAACACACTTTATTTCACATCAAATCGAGGAGGCGGGCAGGGAGGAACTGATATTTGGATGGCAACGAGAGATGGAAATTCATTTGGTAACCCCGTCAATCTGGGGAAGGAAATTAATACGCCGGGTAGCGAAGTATTTCCATCGATGGATTATGAAGGAAATCTCTACTTTTCATCGGATTACTGGCCTGGCATGGGGGGGCTCGATATTTTTAAGGCGACAAAAGATGATGATGGAAAATGGGTGGTCGAGAACTTACAGGTACCCATCAACTCTTCCAATGACGATTTTGGAATGACTTTTTTGAACGAGGAAAATCCCCATGGTTTATTTGCGTCAAATCGCAAGGGCTCGCGAAGCGATGATATCTATTCATTTTATTTGCCACCAAAGGTGTATCGGATTACCGGTGAGATATACGACAAAGAAACCGGTCAGCGTATTGACGGTGCACGTGTACGCGTTATTGCAACAGATGGAACCAATCTCCGGATGAGGGCTAATGATGGAAAATTCCAGATGAAGCTTAATCCGGAAACCGAATATGTTTTTGCAGCCTATCGTGATGGTTATTTGAGCGATAAAATTCGTGAAAACACACTTGGATTGACCGATAGTAAGGATAATGTAAGTCTTTATTTGACTGCAATTGATGAACCGATTAAGGTTGAAAATATCAGTTACGGTTTTGGATCATGGGAGTTGAATGAGGCTTCGAAACATTCGTTGGATAGCTTAGTTCAGATTTTGGAACTGAATCCGACAATCGCTATTGAATTGATGTCGCACACCGATTATGTGGGCTCCGATAAATTCAACTTTGATCTATCACAGAAACGTGCACAGGCTGCGGTCGATTATCTCATTGAACGAGGTATTAGTGCCGGGCGTTTGGTAGCGAAGGGGTACGGAG
>QKCF01000095.1 GCA_003246935.1 Sunxiuqinia sp.
ACCGACAAAGCTGAAGGTCGTACTTTCGTTTCAAGCATCCTTTCTGCTGAATCAGCAAAATTATACAACTCACTACCTTCATTGATCGCTGACCAGTTGACTTTGGATCGTGACCCACACGGTAACGTACAAGTATCATTGATCGAAACAGAAAAACTGTTGGGTGAAATGATTAAAACCCGTTTGGCTGAACTAAAAGCTGAAGGTAAATATGTTGGTAAATTCGGTACTCAATTCCACTTCTTCGGTTACGAAGGACGTTGTGCTGCTCCGTCAAACTTCGATGCTGACTATTGCTACTCTTTGGGTTACACGGCATCTGTATTGATCGGATCCGGTAAAACAGGTTATATGTCAAGCGTTCGCAACACAACTGCTCCTGCTGACGCATGGATCGCTGGTGGTGTTCCTGTAACCATGATGATGAACATGGAAAAACGTCACGGACACATGAAACCGGTTATTCAAAAAGCATTGGTTGAATTGGATGGTGCTCCATTCAAATACCTGGCTGAAAACCGCGAAAAATGGGCGATCGAAACCAGCTACCTGTACCCTGGTCCAATCCAGTACTGGGGACCAAGCGAAGTTTGCGACCGTACAACCGTTACTTTGCAATTGGAACAAAAGAAATAATTCTGACTTCCAGATACAGACTGAAGCCTCCTCGTAAGGGAGGCTTCTTTATTTTTGGGCTAAAGAGAAAGGTTGATTAAGCTCCTGCAAGGTTGATTAGCTATTTTCAGCGGTCCGACTTGGCCCCTGCAAACCTGCGACGGCATTCTCAGCCAGCCAATTTATCTCCCGCAAACCTGCGAGAGCATTTTCAGCAACAATTTTGTCTGCCGCAAACTTGCGACGGCATTTTCAGTCACCCAAATTCGCTCTCGCAAACTTGCAGCGGCATTCTCAGTCAGCCAATTTATCTCCCGCAAACCTGCGAGAGCATTTTCAGCAACAATTTCGTCTGCCGCAAACTTGCGACGGCATTTTCAGTAACCCAAATTCGCTCTCGCAAACTTGCAGCGGCGTTTTCAATCAACCTATTTATCTCCCTGCAAACCTGCGAGAGTATTTTCAGTCACCCCATCTAGCCACGGCAAACTTGCAAAGGCTGCTTCTATTTGAAAAAACCGCCCCGTCGCATGCTTTCCAAAAAATCTTCCAGATCATTAAGAATTTCCTGCCTGTTTTTGGAGTTGTCGAAGGTAGCAGGAATACCACTCGTTGCTTTTTGGGTGTAAACAAAGGCATCAACCAATTTACCGGAATCAGTCTGTACCTTCAGGATCTCCCGCTCATACAAAGGCACATCCTCCCAATAATCAATCAACTCCAGTTCCCTCCAATCGAGTTGAAAGAGCTGTCCAGAAACCCGCTTCCCTTCCTCTGGTTTGATAAACAGGTATCCGTTTCCAGGATGTTTGTAAAGACCATAATCGTTCAGAACAGCCGCCTCGTAAACAGGAATCCGCCGTAACAATAACTGAATATATTCGGGGTCGGAAAGTGTGCCGTATGAAAAAAGAAAAGGTTCAGCCATAGCGTTGTTGTTTAACTGGCTCAAGATAAAAAACAATCACGTTTTTCGGGCATAAACAGAGGGAATACAATTTACAGATCATTCTGGCTGCACAGCTCATAGCTTAATAAATTGACCAATTCAAAAAATTCCAGTTGGCGTATCTTGTTTTGTGCTGATGATTATAAGCTGATTTTTTCCCGCGAACAAGCTTCAATTCTGATTTTATCAAACACCAAAATGATTACCTTTAAACATTATTAATTTAACTCCCCCGCCGAGAAAATCCTTCTCTCACCTTACAGAGAATTTACTTCGTATTATTTTACGATAGGCGGGGGACTTTTTCATAAAAAAACCGGTTCCTTTATCGGCAACCGGTTCATATCATCTAGATTGTAAATCTTATTCACCCTTCTGTTTCAGATACTCCTGTTGCAGCTCAAATTCTTCCACCGTTGGAATATCATTAAAGTGCCATTTATCGATTATTGTACCTTTTTTGAGTAAGACCAATCCCGGATTCGCCCGAATAATCGTCTTCAGGGTAATCTCATCGGTATTAAAAAACTCAAAAGGCAACCCTTTTTCTTCTGTAATTTCTTGTGCACGATCTAAAACTGAAGCAGTCAGACCAATAAAGTGCATACCGTTGTCCAATGCATAGTTGCTCAAAGCCTTTATTCTTTCCAGAGCCGACCAGCCTGCTTCTTCCAGATCTTTAGAGATCAGCATAAATGTATAGGCCTCATCATAAAGAAAGAAATCTTTAATGTCTTCACCATCGATCGTTTCAATCGTAAAATTGTGTATTGGCGGCTCATAACCTTTCTGAATTAACTCAGTGTCCATCGATACAAACTTCCAATTTAAGGTGTCCTGCCAAGGATAGTTTTCCTCGGTAAACTCCTTTTGTTTGCCTGTTTTCACATTTTCGTATACAAAAACGTTGGCATATACGTCTTGCTGCGCATCTGCAGGCATCTCCATCCCCTCCGGAATATTCGCCCCAATTTTATAGGGTCGGAAATCAATGATCGGGAGGTGATTGTATGAATAATCGATCAGATAAGCAAAAACCAAAACAGTTGCTCCTGCCATGATCGTACCAATTAACGGAAATCTCGCAGGGCGGTATTTCTTTCCGTAAGCAACAATAATGATTGCAAAAGCGGAAAAGATGATGTTCTTGTAAAAAGTTTGCCAGTTGGTTAGCGTCAACGCATCGCCGAAACAACCACAGTCAGTTACCGGATTGTTAAGTGCAACCACCAACGTGACAATCGCGAAAAAGCCCATGAACAAAAGTGCAAACCATCCAAAGAATTTATTGAGCACATTCGTTACCAAAGCAATACCGGTAACAAACTCGGCTACCGACAATAAAATACCCAAGGGAAGAGCCAGCCCGACCAGCGCTTCCATATTCCAGGCATGAAAATAATCGGTAAACTTGTAAGCTGAGCCCATCGGATCAATCCCCTTCACAAATCCGGAGAAGATAAAAACCAGTCCCAGCAGAATACGACAAAGGTGCCAGATGTATTTCATTAAATTGTTGTTTTAGTTGTTTGCAATTACGACAGGGCATCCTACTCCGGGAATTCTAACTTAATCATTGCGAAGACCGCATAATTGATCATATCAAGATAATTAGCATCAATACCTTCCGAGATCAATGTTTTTCCTGCGTTATCTTCAATCTGCTTTGTACGCTTAATTTTCATCAAAATCAAATCAGTGATCGAGCTAATCCGCATAAAACGCCAAGCCTCATCATAATCATGATTCTTATTCAACATCAAATCCAATGCTTTGTTGAAATAGAACTTGTAAAGCTCCAGCGTTTCTTCTTGGCTCAAATCATCGTTTTCAGAAATACCTTTTTCAAGCTGGATTAAAGCCATAATACAATAATTAATGATACCAATGTATTCCGAGCGGCTGTCTTCATCCACCTTCATCATTCCCTTCATCTCGATACTCCGGATTCGCTGTGCTTTGATAAAGATTTGATCAGTCAGCGAACTGGGACGCAAAATACGCCATGCAGTACCGTAATCATGCATTTTCTTGGTAAAGATGTCCTCGCAAATCGCAATGACATGTTTGTATTCATGAATTGTTTTCTCCATTTTGAAATTAATACAACAAAGTTTTTTTGATAATCTATTTTAGGAAGTTCTACTTGTGCTTGATCCAAATCAGACTCATAACCAGCTCTAAACTTCTTTTTAGCACGGCTTTTCAAGCCCGATGCAGCCATAAAAATACGAATTAAATGCGTATTTTGACGGCATATTTCTACATTTGTAATACACAATGTATAACTTCTCAAATCGTTAGGATTTATGTTGATAACAGGTTCTGCCAGTAAATTTTTTAAACGTAAAAGTTCCATCACTCTGAATGGCAAACTATTGGATTTAACCAGCCCCGTTGTTATGGGCATTTTAAATGTTAGCCCCGATTCATTTTTCGACGGCGGCAAATATAATAATGTCGAAGCTGCTGTTGCCCGCGCAGAGCAAATGATTGCTGAAGGTGTTGACATCATAGACATTGGTGCAGTGTCAACGCGACCTAACGCAGAAAACGTTTCAACAAAAGAGGAATTGACCCGACTTCTGCCTGTTATCACTGAAATTCGCAAACGCTTCCCCGAGATACCTTTATCAATCGATACTTTTCGCTCTTGGGTGGCCCTGCGGGTAATCGACGAAGTTGGAGAATGTATTGTCAATGATATTTCGGGCGGAACCTTCGACGAACACATGTACGATACGATTGCAAAATTGGGCGTTCCGTATATTTTGATGCACATCCATGGTACACAAACTGATATGCACGAAACACCGCAATACGAAGATGTTATCAAGGATATTTCGAAATTTTTTTCAGATAAAGTCAGAAGATTGGCCAAAGCCGGAGTAAAGGACGTTATTCTCGACCCGGGTTTTGGTTTTGGCAAAAGCCTGGAAAACAATTACGATTTGTTGAACCGTCTGGATGCTTTCAAAGTATTCCAACTTCCTGTTCTGGTTGGTGTAAGCCGAAAATCGATGCTGCATAAAGCGTTAGAGATTGATCCCGAAAACAGTTTGCCCGCGACAATTGTTGCAAATACAATGGCCTTGTTGGGCGGAGCCGATATCTTGCGGGTTCACGATGTCAAAGAAGCGGTGCATGCTGTGAAAATCTTTAATAAACTAAAAGAGTCTGCGAAGTAGATGAATCTGTTTATCACCATCCGATTTTTAGATATTCTCGACATCTTGTTGGTAGCCTTTTTATTGTATCAGCTTTACATGCTGATTAAAGGAACGGTTGCCTTCAATATTTTTATCGGATTGTTTGTTGTCTACCTGTTCTGGATGCTCATCAGGGCTCTTAACATGGAACTGCTCGATACGTTGATGGCACAGTTCCTCGGAGTTGGGGTATTGGCGCTCATTGTCGTCTTTCAACCTGAAATCAGGCGTTTCCTTTTGCTTATCGGAAGCAACAACCAGGTAAACAAGTTGCTCCGGGTTGACAAGCTTTTCACGTCAGACAAATTCAGAACTGCTTCGGAAGAGCAAATTCGCATGATGATAAAAGCCTGCGAAAGTATGGCGAGAACGAAAACCGGAGCGCTGATTGTTATCGCTCAACACTCTGAATTACGCGAATACGTGCGCACAGGAGAAAAAATCAATGGGCGAATTTCGGATGCACTTCTGGAAACCATCTTCTTTAAAAATACACCCTTGCACGACGGTGCGGTCATCGTTATTGGCAACAGAATTGTTGCTGCCCGCTGTATTCTTCCGGTATCCAACAAGCAGGATATTGATCCCAACCTGGGATTGCGTCACCGCGCTGCCGTAGGGGTTACCGAAGAAACTGATGCTGTCGCCATTATTGTTTCCGAAGAAAAGGGCAAAATATCGATCGCCCGTGCAGGACACGTTCAAGTCAATATTTCGCAAACCGAGTTGACTAAAATTTTGGAACAGGTACTTCATCCGTCTGAGCACGATATAAACTAGTATGAAAGAAATAATTGTTTTACACAGCAATACTATTGACATCACACTATTTCAGTTGATTGTTTCGATATCCATTCTGATATCGGGAATAATCATTGTGCTGACGCTAAACCGACTGGTCCGCAAGGTTGGCACGAAATATCATTTCGACCCGAAATTTGCCCGCTTTGTGCGGCAAGGAATTCGGGTTACCCTTTACCTGGTCATGCTTGGACTGATTCTGGATGTTCTGCAAATCAATTACCACCAATTCTTCGACCACGCCATCTATTCGAACAAAGAATACAGCGTAACCATCAAAAGCCTGATCGGAGCGATTATTATCATCTACATCACACGGATCATTGTCTACGCGCTGGATTTCTGGATGAATCGACGGATCGCGTCCAAACGGTTGGATCGTGGTCGCGGAAAGTCTGTCGGACAGATTATGAAATACCTGGTTTGGATACTGGGATTTTCAATTATTGCCAGCTCGCTTGGTTTGAATATGACCTTCGTTATTGCCAGTGTCTCGGCATTATTAGTAGGTGTTGGTTTCGGTTTACAGCATATCTTCAACGACTTCTTTTCAGGCATTATCATCCTTTTTGATGGCTCTGTAAAAATTGATGATATCGTTGAAGTTGAAGGGACGATCGGCCGTGTTCTCACAATCGGGTTGCGCTTTTCAACGGTACTGACCCGCGACAATGTTGTGATTATCGTCCCCAATTCACGTTTTACAACCGAAAAAGTTATCAACTGGACACACAATATGGAGGCTACCCGTTTTCATGTAAATGTTGGTGTTGCCTACGGATCCAATGTGCGGCTGGTGGAGAAAATTTTACTGAATGCGGCCAATCAACATGGTGAAATCGTTCAAACCCCAAAGCCCTTTGTGCGCTTTAACGACTTCGGGGAGTCATCCCTCGACTTTCAGTTGTATTTCTGGACCGTGAACGATTTTTTGGTTGAGAACATCAAAAGTGACCTTCGCTTTGTTATTGATGATGAATTTCGGAAACAAGGCGTTGAAATTCCGTTCCCGCAACGTGACCTTCACCTTCGATCGAAAGACTTTGAATAAGCAAACAACAGCTTATTCAACCTTTTTTACTTACTGATTACAAAAGCAATTTTATATGTCTTCAAAAAACAGGATTACTGAATTATTTCAGATTAAATACCCCATTGTTCAAGGTGGTATGGTATGGTGTAGTGGGTGGAAACTGGCGTCAGCTGTGAGTAATCATGGCGGATTGGGGCTAATCGGAACCGGATCGATGCACCCGGAAACGCTACTCGAACACATCCAAAAGACGAAAGCTGCAACAGATAAGCCTTATGGCGTGAATGTTCCGTTGTTTTATCCGGAGCTGGAAAAGGTCATGGAAATCATTGAACAGGAGAAAGTGCCGATTGTGGTAACCTCAGCCGGTAGCCCCAAAGCCTGGACTCAGTGGTTGCACCAACGCGGCATCATGGT
>QKCF01000246.1 GCA_003246935.1 Sunxiuqinia sp.
GGCGGTTTCGAGCTGATATCGTAAACTACGCGGTTGATACCACGCACTTTGTTGATAATCTCGTTCGACATTTTTGCCAGGAACTCGTAAGGCAGGTGCACCCAATCAGCAGTCATACCATCAGTTGACATTACCGCACGCAAGGCAACTACGTTTTCGTAAGTACGCTCATCGCCCATCACACCAACCGACTGTACAGGCAACAACATCACACCAGCTTGCCATACGTCGTCGTAAAGGCCCCACTCTTTCAATCCGTTGATGAAGATGTAGTCAGCCTCTTGCAGGATGCGTACTTTCTCAGGTGTAATATCACTCAGGATACGAATACCCAAACCTGGTCCCGGGAACGGGTGACGGCCCAGCAATTCATCTTTAATGCCTAAAGCTTTACCTACGCGGCGAACTTCGTCTTTGAACAGCAGGTTCAAAGGCTCAACCACTTTCAGGTTCATTTTCTCAGGCAAACCACCTACGTTGTGGTGCGATTTAATAGTTGCTGATGGTCCGTTTACCGAAACTGACTCGATTACGTCAGGGTAAATGGTACCTTGTCCCAACCATTTTACATCTTGTATTTTGTGCGCTTCAACATCGAATACTTCGATAAAGTCGCGACCAATAATCTTACGCTTTTGTTCCGGATCAGTCACACCAGCCAGGTCTTTGTAGAAACGATCTTTGGCATTCACACCAATCACGTTCAAACCCATTCCTTTGTATGAATCCAGTACTGCTTCGAACTCGTTCTTACGCAACAAACCATTGTCAACGAAGATACAAGTCAACTTGTCGCCGATTGCTTTATTCAGCAACACACCGGCTACAGTCGAGTCAACACCTCCTGAAAGACCAAGAACAACTTTGTCGTTACCCAGTTTTTCTTTCAATTGTGCTACTGTTGTTTCAATGAACGAAGCAGGAGTCCAGTCTTGCTTACAACCACAAATACCAACAGCGAAGTTTTTCAGCAATTGCGTTCCTTCAGTTGTGTGGTAAACTTCAGGGTGGAACTGGATCGCCCAAGTGTCTTCACCACCGATTTTATAGGCGGCGTTTTTCACATCGGCTGTCGACGCAATTACCTTGTAGTTTTCAGGTAAGCGCTCGATGGTATCGCCATGCGACATCCACACCTGTGTGTTTAAAGTCAGATGCTTGAACAATTCATTTTCCTGATCGATATAACCCAGGTTCGCACGACCATACTCACGTGAATCAGAAGGCAACACTTCGCCTCCATAATAATGCGCCAGGTATTGCGCACCATAACAAACGCCCAGCAAAGGCATTTTCCCTTTGATTGCTGAAAGATCAGGGATTGGTGCATTTTCGTCGCGAACCGATGAAGGGCTACCACTCAGGATTACACCTTTTACTGTTTCGTCGATTGCCGGAAAATGGTTAAACGGGTGAATTTCACAATAGATATTCAGCTCGCGCACACGTCGACCGATCAATTGCGTGTACTGGGAACCAAAATCAAGAATAAGAATTTTCTCTTGCATGAATCTGATTTTTATTGAAAGCGCAAAGATAGAAAAATAGTCTACAGATAAGAAGTTAAAATTCTATCTGCCTTTAAATTGATAACAAAAGTGCAAACTGACAGTCGACAGAGAAAACGGATCAAAACGAGTTTTAGGGATAAAGATGTCAAAGGCTGTTAATTTTTTCACGAAATCGAAAAAAATTGTCATCAATCTGTAATGAAAACCTGGTTCTGCATACCCAATGTGAAAACAATTAATTCTGATAAGAAACATGAATTATTTCAAAACATTAGGACTTAGCCTGATAGCAATGGCCGCTGTATCATGCAGCAAAGGACCACAAAAAGCTGCCAGCAAGGGACTTGCCCCAGCAGACATGGATACGACTGTTGCCGCGGGCGTTGATTTTGATGAATATGCTAACGGCGGTTGGAAAAAGCGTAATCCCCTTCCCGACGAAAAAAGCCGCTACGGTGCGTTCGATGTGCTTGGTGACGAGTCGGAGAAACAAATTAAAGAGCTTTTCACGGGGATCGCCGAAGGAACTTTTGCCGACGGAACCATCGAAAAGAAAATCGCGGATTATTATGCCAGCGGTATGGACACCGCTTCCATTGAAGCTGCTGGTTTAAGTCCGTTGCAACCTTTCATCGAACAAATTGATGCTTTGCAATCGAAAGAAGACATGCAACAGCTATTGGCTGAATGGCAATCGTGGGGATTGAATCCGTTGTTTGGAATCTACGCCGATGCCGATCAGAAAAACTCTGCGATGAAAGTAGCATACCTGTACCAAAGCGGGCTGGGTATGCCCAACCGCGATTATTATTTGAACGAAGATGAGCACACCTTAGACATTCAGCAAAAATACCGCTTGTACATCGCTGGTTTATTAGAGCAACTGGGAGAGGATTCAGCTTCGGCCACACAGGATGCGGAAACCATCTACGCCATGGAAAAAGAGATGGCCGGGTTCTCAATGAGCATGCTGGACCAACGCGATCCTTACAAAGTCTACAACAAAATGGATTTGGAACAGCTCAACAAGCTGGCTCCCCAATACAAATGGACAGCCTACTTCAAGACCATCGGGGCAAACGATCCGGGCGATTTCATTGTTGCTCAACCCGAGTTCATAAAAAATATGGCTGCGATGCTAAACGAAAAGCCGCTAGCCGATTGGAAACAGTACCTAAAATACCACACTGTCTCTGATTTTGCTGGCGTTCTGCCCAAGACTGTTTCGGATATGAGTTTTGAATTCTATGGTAAGACTCTGAGTGGAACTCCTGCACAGCGTCCTCGCTGGAAACGAGTGCAAGGATCGACAAATAACGCTTTAGGTGAAGCTGTCGGAGAACTGTATGTAAAAGAATACTTTCCTCCACAAGCCAAAGAACGCATGCTCAAGTTGGTGGAAAACCTGCGTAAAGCTTTAGGTAGCCGCATCGAGAACCTGAGCTGGATGAGTGACACCACCAAGGAAAAAGCCATTGAGAAATTGAATGGCATCACTGTAAAAATTGGTTATCCGGATAAATGGAAGGATTACAGCGCTTTGGAAATCACACCGGATTCCTATTTCCAAAACGTGCTGAATTCGAGCAAATTCTATTTCGAGGACATGATCGGCAAAATTAACAAGCCGGTTGACAAAGCCGAATGGGGAATGACACCTCAAACGGTAAATGCTTACTACAACCCATCGGCAAACGAGATTGTATTCCCTGCTGCGATTCTGCAACCTCCATTCTTCTATATGGATGCTGATGATGCCGTTAACTACGGAGCAATTGGCGTGGTTATCGGTCATGAAATGTCACACGGCTTTGACGATCAAGGACGCCAGTACGACAAAGTAGGTAACCTGAATGACTGGTGGCAGACTGAAGATGCTGAACGCTTCACGGGAAAAGCAAATCGTTTAGCTGATGAATACAGCCAATTCACCGTTCTGGATACGGTGAAAGCCGATGGCAAACTAACCTTGGGTGAAAATATTGCTGACCTCGGTGGTTTGAATATCTCGTACACTGCGATGCACATGGCACTCAACGGCAATGAGCAGGAAATCGATGGATTTACACCAAACCAACGTTTCTTCCTGTCGTACGGCCATATCTGGGCACAAAATATTCGCGATGAAGAAAAGCTTCGCTTAACGAAAGTTGACGTGCACTCATTGGGACGTTACCGTGTACTGGGGCCGCTGCGTAACATGCCTGAGTTCTATTCAGCTTTCAATATTAAAGAAGGCGACTATATGTATTTACCTGAAAACGAACGCGTCGTAATCTGGTAATTACTGAAGAGGGTTAAAAGAAAAGGCGAGTTTCAGATGAAGCTCGCCTTTGTTATGCTCGGACAAATGATTTTATAAGTCCAATTCAGCCATGATAGCTTCGATTTTTTCTCCAGCCGCATTATCAACTGTATCAAAATCAGCACGCGATTTTAACTCACCTGCCACTTCAAAATAGAACTTGATTTTTGGCTCCGTTCCAGAAGGACGAACAGAAATCTTTGTTCCGTCTTCAGTGAAGAACTGCATTACATCAGCCGTAATTTTTTGGTTGATTTTCTTCACTTCACCTGTCAACAAGTTTTTCTCACTCAGGTCTGCGTAATCTTTCACGATTTTCATCTTGCTTCCGCCCAACTCTTTTGGAGGGTTTGTACGGAAATTGACCATCATTTGCTTGATTTCATCGGCACCTGTTTTACCCTTACGAACGATATATTTCATTTTCTCTTTCGAGAAACCGTACTCCAGATAAATATCCTGAATCAATTCGTACAATGATTTACCTTGATCTTTTGCCCAAGCGGCAATCTCGCCCATCAAAGCACAAGCCGAAACAGCATCTTTATCGCGAACAAAGTCAGCCGGCATGAAACCAAAGCTTTCTTCACCACCACCAATGTATTTCTTCACGCCTTCGTTTTCGCGAATTACCTCAGCGATATATTTAAAGCCAGTGAAAACGTCGTAGTATTCAATGCCGTTTTTCTCTGCGATTTCAGCGATTTTCTCTGTCGATACAATTGTTTTCACAACGAACTCATTACCTTTCAAAGAATTACTCTCTTTCATTCTTGTAATGATATAATAAATGAAGAGCAAAGCTGTTTGGTTACCATTGATAATGATGAACTCACCTTTGTCATTTTTAACAGCTACCCCAAGTCGGTCAGCATCAGGATCCGATGCCAAAACCACGTCGGCATCAATTTCTGCACCTTTTTTCATCGCCATATCCATGGCTGCATTTTCTTCAGGGTTTGGAGAAACTACGGTTGGGAAATCACCACTTACCACATCTTGTTCCGGCACGTGAATTATGTTTTCGAAACCAAAAGCTTCCAAAGCTGCAGGAATCAATTTAACACCAGTTCCGTGAATTGGCGTGTAAACGATTTTCAAGTCTTTGTATTTAGCAACAAGTTCCGGAGCTAGTGAAACAGTCTTTACTTGCTCTAAAAATTTGTAGTCCATCTCTTCACCCAAAATTTCAATCAGGGCTTTATTTTTATTGAAGTTGATGTCTTCGGCTTTTACTTTTTGTACTTCACCGATGATATTTTTATCGTGCGGACCTACAATCTGAGAACCATCTGTCCAGTATGCTTTGTAACCGTTGTATTCTTTCGGGTTGTGCGAAGCTGTCAGGATAATACCACTTTGGCAACCTAACTCACGAATGGCAAACGAAAGCTCCGGAGTTGGACGTAAATCTTCAAACAAGTATACTTTGATTCCGTTTGCTGAAAAGATATCAGCACTTTTCTCTGAAAACAAACGGCTGTTGTTGCGGCAGTCGTGACCAATGGCCACTTTAATTTCCTGTCCGGCAAACTCTTTTTTCAGGTAATTACTCAAACCTTGAGTTGCTGCACCTACCGTATAAATGTTCATCCGGTTTGAACCGGCTCCCATAATACCGCGAAGGCCACCTGTTCCGAACTCCAAGTCTTTATAAAAGGAGTCTATCAATTCAGTTTTATCCTCTTGATCCAACATGCGTTGAACCTCTTTTCTCGTTTCCTCGTCGTAAACTTCGCTTAGCCAGCTTTTCGCTTTGGCTACTACTTCGTTTAAAACATCGTTGTTAGCTGTCATATCTACTCTATTTGATTTGTTTTGGTATTAATTATCACTAAAAGAACGAACAGAATTTACTCCTTCGTTTTATATTATTGAGCTTTTAGTTGCTCAATGCAGTTTTTTAAGCTATCACGCCAATAAGGGATCATTATCCCGTAATTGCGCTTAATCTTTTTCTTACAAAGCACACTGTAAGCCGGTCGTTTGGCTGGCGTAGGATACTCGTCAGTACTGATCGGATGCACATTGCAGTCGATTCCGTAAATTTCGTGAATTGCTTTCGCAAAATCGTACCAACTGCAAACTCCTTCGTTTGAAAAATGATAGATTCCTGCTTTCCATGTTGAGACATCTTCCTGTGCTTTACTCACAATCATCAGGATAGCATCTGCCAAGTCTCCCGCAAAAGTCGGTGTTCCAACCTGGTCAACCACAACCTTCAATTCGTCTCGCTCAACACCCAGTTTAATCATCGTTTTCACGAAGTTCTTACCATAGCTTGAATACAACCATGATGTACGAATAATAATCGCTTTTGGATCCTCTTTGACCAAAGCGATTTCGCCGTTTAACTTCGTTTTCCCGTAAACAGAGTCCGGATCTACCAAGTCAGCCTCCTCGTAAGGAGTACATGCCATTCCATCGAACACATAGTCCGTTGAAACGTGAACTACTTTCGCATCAATTTGACCTGCAATCTTTCCTAAAAATGCCGGAACCCTGGTGTTGATCAACGTTGCCAGATCAATATCTGTTTCAGCAACGTCAACAGCTGTATATGCTGCACAATTAATAATAAAAGAAGGTTGGTGAAGTTCGCAGTATGCGCGAACTGATTCAAAATCGGTTAAATCCAATTCATCTACATCCGTAAACAAAAACTCAATACCGGGAAATTGTTCCGATCTGTCTTTTATCTCAGAGCCCAATTGTCCGTTTGCACCGGTAATCAATACTTTCATGCAAAAAGTTTTAAAAGATGATGGGATTTTGAGCAACCCCGAACTTCAAAAATATGTGTTATTTATAAGCTATCTTCAAAAACAGTAAAAAACCAACATTTATTTAACAATCATCCTAACCTAAAAATCCGCTTCTGCTTCTCGGAAAGGAATGTTCTCCAAGTCTTTCGCCGACAACAATGCTTTCTCCGGATCCACTTTCCAGTCAATATTCAGCACCGGATCATTGTATATAATTCCCCGCTCTGCCTGCGGATTATAGTAATTATCACATTTGTATGTTAGCACCGCGAATTCGCTTTGTACTGAAAACCCATGCGCAAAACCACGCGGAATGAAAAACTGCTTCTTATTAGCAGCACTTAGCTCAACACCAAACCACTTCCCAAAGGTCGTCGAGTTTCGACGAAGGTCTACAGCCACATCCCAAACGGCACCTTCTGTCACCCGAACCAATTTTCCCTGCGCCGAATCTCCGAACTGATAATGCAAACCCCGAATCACTCCTCGCGATGACCTGGATTCGTTATCCTGAACAAAGCCGACATCTATTCCCGCTTCTTTATATTTTAATGCATGAAAACTTTCAAAAAAATAGCCTCGCTCATCTTCAAAAACACGAGGGCTTATAACCACTAATCCTTCAATTGGTGTTTTTTCAACCTGCATAATTCATTACAATTCTTAAAATGAGGAAATCTCGTTATTAGCAAGCCGAATCAGGTACTCGCCGTATTTATTCTTTTTCAAAGGCTCAGCCAATTCGAGCAATTGCTGTGCTGTGATATAGCCTCTTTTGAAAGCGATCTCTTCAATGCATGATACTTTAAGTCCCTGGCGCTGCTCAATAGTTGCAATAAAGTTGGATGCCTGCAACAAGCTTTCGTGTGTTCCGGTATCCAGCCAGGCAAATCCGCGTCCCAGCAACTGCACATTCAAGCGCTCCTCCTCCAAATACAAACGATTTAGATCGGTAATCTCCAGCTCTCCCCTTTTCGACGGCTTTAACGATTTGGCTTTTGCAACTACATCATTAGAGTAAAAGTACAAACCGGTTACCGCGTAATTCGATTTCGGATTTTCAGGTTTTTCTTCAATCCCCAACACTTTACCGTCCGTATCGAATTCAACCACGCCATAACGTTCCGGATCATTTACGTAGTAACCAAATACCACTGCTCCGTCTTCAACACTGGCAGCTTGAGTCAATAACAAGCTAAAGTTATACCCATAGAAAATATTGTCACCTAGAATCATGGCAACGTGATCGTCTCCGATAAACTCTTCACCGATAATAAAAGCTTGAGCAAGCCCGTCAGGCGAAGGTTGTATTTTATAGTGTAATTGAAGTCCGAGTTGAGAACCATCGCCCAACAACCGCTCGAAGTTGGGTAAATCTTCCGGAGTAGAAATGATCAGTATTTCGCGAATACCAGCCAGCATCAAAACCGAGAGCGGGTAATAAATCATCGGCTTATCGTAAACCGGAATGATTTGTTTCGAAATTGTCTGTGTAATTGGATACAAACGGGTTCCGGAGCCTCCGGCTAGAATAATTCCTTTCATTCAAATTGTATTTAATACTAACTTTAGCTTGAATTATCTGCTTATACAAATCTAAGCTCTTTTCGCTTGAAGGTGGCGAAAAAATCAAAGAAAATCCACACCAACTAGAACATTATGCCTTATTTCCGTAAAATCTACGAAAAAGTGCAGCAAAGTCTTTGTTATCAATAAGAATAATCATACTTTTGCCGCGCATTAGAAAAATATAATGTCTAACTCATTAATTAATTGAAATTTAAAATGGTAGAAAACAAAGAGAACCTTGAGATCAAGGAAGAAGTTGCTCAAGTAGCTACTGCTGCTAGCAACGAAGACTTTGATTGGGCTGCGCTGGAGTCGGAAGACGAAGGTTTTGCCGGTCAACGTGGTGGAAATGACTTTGAAAAAATGTACGACAACACACTGAACACTGTTCAGGAAAAAGAAGTGTTGGAAGGTACTGTAATCTCGATGAACAAACGCGAAGTTGTTGTTGACATCGGTTACAAATCAGACGGTATCGTTTCATTGAACGAATTCCGTTACAATCCCGACCTTAAAGTAGGCGATTCAGTTGAAGTTTACATTGAAAGCCTGGAAGACAAAAAAGGTCAAATGATTTTATCTCACAAAAAAGCTCGTGCAATGCGCTCTTGGGATCGTGTTAACGCTGCTTTGGATAACGACGAAATCATTAAAGGTTACATCAAATGCCGCACTAAAGGTGGTATGATCGTTGATGTATTCGGAATCGAAGCATTCTTGCCAGGTTCACAAATTGACGTAAAACCAATCCGCGACTACGATGTTTACGTTGGTAAAACAATGGAATTCAAAGTGGTTAAAATCAACCAGGAATTCCGTAACGTAGTTGTATCACATAAAGCATTGATCGAAGCAGAGCTTGAACAACAGAAAAAAGAGATCATCTCTAAACTGGAAAAAGGTCAAGTTCTTGAAGGAACCGTTAAAAACATCACTTCTTACGGTGTATTCATCGACTTGGGTGGCGTTGACGGCTTGATCCACATCACAGACTTGAGTTGGGGTCGTATCACTCACCCGAACGAAATCGTTGAGTTGGATCAGAAATTGAACGTTGTTATCCTTGACTTCGATGATGACAAAAAACGTATCGCTCTTGGTCTGAAACAATTGACTCCTCACCCATGGGATAACCTGAATGCTGAACTGAAAGTTGGTGACAGCGTGAAAGGTAAAGTTGTTGTTATGGCTGACTACGGTGCATTCGTTGAAATCGCTCCGGGCGTAGAAGGTTTGATCCACGTTTCAGAAATGAGCTGGTCACAACACCTGCGTTCAGCACAAGACTTCCTGAAAGTTGGTGACGAGATCGAAGCTCAAATTCTGACTTTGGATCGCGAAGAACGCAAAATGTCATTGGGTATCAAACAACTTCGTCAAGACCCATGGCAAGATATCGACACTCGTTTCGGTGTTGGATCACAGCACACAGCTACAGTTCGCAACTTCACTAACTTCGGTGTATTCGTTGAAATTGAAGAAGGTGTTGACGGTCTGATCCACATCTCTGACTTGAGCTGGACTAAGAAAATCAAACACCCATCTGAATTCACTTCAATCGGTGCTGATATCGAAGTTGTAGTTCTTGATATCGACAAAGAAAACCGTCGTTTGAGTTTAGGCCACAAACAATTAGAAGAAAATCCATGGGATGTATTCGAAACAATCTTCTCAGTTGATTCAATCCATGAAGGTACTGTAGTTGAATTATTCGACAAAGGTGCTACAATCGCTCTTCCTTACGGTGTTGAAGGATTCGCAACTCCTCGTCACCTAGTAAAAGAAGACGGTTCACAAGCTGCTTTGGACGAAAAATTGGACTTCAAAGTAATCGAGTTCTCTAAATCTGCAAAACGTATCATCCTGTCTCACTCTCGTGTATTCGAAGATGAGAAGAAATCGGTTGAAACAGCAGAGAAGAAAGCTGCAGCTAAACAAACTAAAAAAGCAGTGAAAACTGTGAAAGATAGCCTGGAGAAAACAACTTTGGGTGACATCAGTGAATTGGCTGCTTTGAAATCTCAAATGGAAGCTGAAGAAAACAAAGAAAAGTAAGAAATACTTATCAATTTGTTGAACAGAATTTCGTAATTTTCCATTCATGGAATTTCAAGTAATAAATAAGGAAAACCACTCAGTAATTAAAGTACTGAGCTCCAAGCTGGACACCAACAATGCACCTGATTTAAAATCAGAGTTGGTTGTGTTGGGTAACGAAAATGTAAAAAACATTATCCTTGATGTTAGTGCATGTTCATACATCGACTCATCAGGATTAAGTGCAATTTTAGTTGCCAACCGTTTATGCGAAGATGCTATTGGTACTTTTATCCTCTGCGGATTACAACCTGATGTGGAACATCTCATTCGCCTGTCAATGCTTCACACTGTTCTGCTGATCACTAAGACAGTAGAAGAAGCCGAAGAGTTGCTGGTTAAGAAAGAAAGCTTATAGTTTCCTTTCCGATGCAGATGCCCTTTCAATTAACAATTCTGGGAAGTAGTTCAGCAATGCCTACTTCCGAAAGATACCCAACCGCTCAAGTGCTCAATGTACTTGGGCGGTTTTTTTTGATTGATTGCGGCGAAGGAACCCAACACCAACTACGCCGAAACCGGATCAATTACAGCAAAATCACCCACATCTTTATTTCGCACCTTCATGGCGACCATTTCTTTGGGTTGATTGGATTGATCTCAACCCTATCGCTGCAGGGAAGACGCGGCGAGTTGCACATTTATGCGCATTCTGAGTTACAACGTTACACCAAATTTCAGATGGAATTTTTGGGCATGGACGATCCCGGATTCCAAATCATTTTTCACCCGCTTAACTTCAAAAAGCCACAGGTAATTTTAGAAGACAAAAAGCTGAAAATTACTTCCTTTCCCCTAAAACATCGTATTGCATGTTGCGGATTTCGCTTCGACGAACAGCCTAAAGAAGCGAACATCATCAAGGAAATGATTAAAGTGTACAATATTCCAATCCGGGAGATCAAAAACATTAAAGCAGGCGCCGATTTTGTGACTGAAGATGGCAAACTGATCCCCAACAAAGATTTGGTTATTCCTGCCCGTAAGCCTCGCTCCTACGCATTTTGTTCCGACACGGCTTACAACGAAGCAATGATTCCGGAAATCACCGGAGTTGATTTATTATATCACGAAGCCACTTTTGCCGAAAGCGAAGCTATAATAGCTGCTGAAACTTTTCATTCGACAGGCAAAGATGCTGCCCGCATTGCACAAAAAGCTGAGGCTGGGAAACTGTTGATCGGCCATTTTTCATCGCGCTATAAAAGCCCGGACCACATTTTAGAGGAAGCTAAAGCGATTTTTCCGAATACCGAAATCGGCTTCGACAACTCTTCGTTTGAGCTTTAGAAGATTGCCTGACAGATCCACCAGTTCGTAACCAAAGCTCTTCAACTTGGTCGTCACAACCGACAAAAACAGTCAAAAGGGTCTGTTTTACGAACAATTATCATTTATTTCCCTTCTCCTTATCGCTAACTTTCGCAACTTCTTTCAAATCTGAACTTCAAAAAATTCAACTAAAATAATTGTATGAAACAGCTATTAACATTGCTGTCGGCAGCTCTGCTTACATTGAACCTGCCGGCACAAAACACAGACAAGGCTAAAATTGAGGTCTATCCCAAGGGCAAAGGTTTCTATTACGAAACCATCATGAAAGACATCAGCCATGTAAACGATTCAATAGAAGCAGAGCCACCGGCAAGTCGATTAACCATGGACCAATCGGGCTACGATTTACCGAACAAAGTAAGCCTTTACAAACGTGAGTGGGCAAATCCTGTTATTTCGCAGGGAAACACCGGAACATGCTGGGACTTTTCAACCCTATCCTTTTACGAGTCTGAGGTTTACCGCATGACCGGCAAAAAAGTGAAACTATCGGAAATGTTTATCGCCTACAACGAATACCTGGCCAAAGCCAAACGCTTTCTTGAAAAACGTGGCAATTCGCTGTTCGACGAAGGCTCAGAAGGCAATGCTGTTACTCGTGTTGCACTGGCTTGCGGTTTAATGCCGGAAAGTGAATATACTGGTCTTATCAATGGCCGGAAATACCACGACCACAGTCAAATGATGGCCGAAATGAGCGGCTACTTGAATTCATTGAAAACATCGAACGCCTGGAACGAAAAAGAAGCATTGGAAACCATTGCTTCCATCATGAACCACTATCTCGGTGTTCCTCCGACTTCTTTTAAAGTTGATGGCAAAGAATATACACCAATTAGCTACATGAAAGACTACCTGAAACTGGATCCGAACGATTTTGTTGAGATTCTTTCATACAAACAAAAGCCCTACTGGCAACAGGTTGAATACACGGTACCCGACAACTGGTGGCACAATGCCGACTATTACAACGTTCCGCTGGATGTTTATATGGACATTATCAAGAAGGCGATTCGCGAAGGCTATACCATGAGTATTGGCGGCGACGTTTCGGAAGCTGGCTTCCTGCGCGACACGCAATGTGCTATGATCCCTGATTTCGACATTCCTTCAGCCTATATTAATGAAGATGCCCGTGCATTCCGTTTCGACAACGAAACAACAACCGACGACCACGGCATGCATCTGGTTGGCTACCTCGAAAACTACAACAAGGACGGTAAAGATTGGTACCTGATTAAAGATTCAAGCTCGGGCTCGCGCAATAACGATCCAAACGCTCCTGAGTTTGGCTACTATTTCTTCAGCCAGGACTATGTGAAACTGAAAATGATGGGATTCACTATTCACAAAGATGCCGTAAAAGACATTTTGAAGAAGTTTAAATAAAACGACTCACCTCATTTTCGTCATCCTGAATTTATTTCAGGATCTGTTCCTTTACATTGGCAGATCCCGAAGCGAGTTCGGGATGACTTGTTTTAGCCCCACTACTCTCCAAAAAACTCTTTATTGAAGTTGACCAGATAAAGTTCTTTCACCGGGCGAGTAAAAGCCGTATATAGCCAGCGTAGAAACTCCTTATTCAGCATATCCTCCACCAGGTAACCCTGGTCGATAAAAACTGCATCCCATTGGCCACCCTGTGCTTTGTGGCAGGTAACGGCATAGGCAAACTTCACCTGTAACGCGTTAAAATGTGGGTTTTCGCGAATCTTTTCCCAGCGCTTTTTCTTACTGGCTATATCCATATAATCTTCGGCCACCGCATGAAACAGCTTTTGGTTATGCTCATTCGAAAAACTGGCAGTTTCTATGTTTAGGGTATTCAAAAATATTTTGCAGTCCACTTCCTGGTTGTCGTAATCCAAAAACTGCAGGCTAACATCGGCAAAGCGGTAGCCGTACAGCTCCTCGTACCGGCGAATAGCCTTCACTTCAACAATATCGCCATTGGCAATAAAATCGAGTCGCTCATCTTCGCCAATCCAATAGTAATTGTTTTTCACAACCATCAGTAGGTCGCCTACTGTCAGTTCTGCGTCCTTATATAATATGGTTGAACGGATGCCCTGATTAAACTTATTAGCTCGCTTATTCGAGCGTGTAATCACCATTGTCTGTTGCTCACCATAACGATCGTAACATTCCGAAATTTTTTCAATTAAATCTCCCCCTCCGATTCGTTGAATATCGGGGAAACCTTCCAGTTCAATCGGGAAATAATCTCCAAAGAAGTCGTCCTCGGTAATTAATTCGCGAAGCATCGTCGCATTATACAAAATACCTGAATCCATCTCTTGCCGCACAACATCGGTTAGTTCAACTTCTTCGATCTCGGCGCCATACATTTCCAACTCCGAAGCATCCAATGCAGGGCTGATATCCATTCCTACCGGAGGAAGCTGAGCGGTATCGCCCACCAACACCAAGCGGCAATTCTGCCCGGAGTATATATATTCGTACAAATCATCAAGTAATCTTCCTGTTCCAAACACCGACGCATCGAAACTGCTATTTGAGATCATCGAAGCTTCATCAACAATAAAAAAACAATTTTTTTGAAGATTCCTGTCAATCACAAAATTTCCCGTTCCATCGGAAGATGACTTTTGGCGATAAATTTTCTTGTGAATGGTAAAAGCACTTTTTCCGGTATAGGTCGACAGTACTTTCGCCGCCCGCCCGGTGGGTGCAAGTAACACAGTTGGAATCTTAAAAACATCGAGCGTTTTCACTAACGCACTGACCATGCTAGTTTTACCGGTACCTGCGTAACCTTTCAACAGAAAAATAATGTCCTGTGTTTGCGCCGTGATAAAATCAGCCATTTTCTCAGCCAGTAATTTCTGACCTTCTGTCGGCGGAAAGCCTAGATTTTCTACTAATTGAGCTTCTATGTGTTTTTTTAACATCACGACGAATTTAAAAGTATTGGTCGAATTGTAATTTAATTTTTTTTATAAATTTGCATGCAAACAAAAACTAATCTTAAATATTCAAAGATGAAGACAGCAATTCAGATTGTACTTATAGCGATAGCCATCCTGCTTGGGTATTTGATTTTCAATAGCGTTCAAAGACCTATTGAATTCGAAAAAGCGAAGAAAGAGAGATACGAGAAGGTCGTTGAACGACTGAAAGACATTAGAAAGGCTGAGCTGGCGTACAAAGATGTTAATGGTGAATTTACCGGAAGTTGGGATACTTTAATTGGCTTTGTAAAAACAGGCAAACTTCCGTTAGTAAGAAAAATCGGTATGCTTACCGACAGTATGGTTGCTGCAGGCTGGACCGAAGAAACTGCTATCAAAAAAGGTAAAATCATTCGTGATACACTCTTTGTAGGCGTACAAGATACTTTATTCGGTAAAGGATTTAACGCTAATGATTTGAAAGTAGTTCCGGGAACTGATCCAGTTGCAGAATTCTATTTGGGTGCAACAATCATCACTACTGGTTCAGGAATTCAAGTTCCTATTTTCGAAGCTAAAGTTCACAACAATACAGTATTGGAAGGCTTAGATCGTCAATTGGTTATCAACCTGAACGATAAAGCACGTACAAACGAAAAATATCCTGGGTTGAAAGTTGGTTCGTTGACTGAAGCTAACAACAACGCAGGTAACTGGGAATAATCATGTACTATGCAACGAATTTCGCTTGTTGACGAAACATTCGATATCAATTTTACTTTAGAATATAAGTTATCCATCCAGCTTAGTCTGGATGGATTTTCTTTTTCTATACTTGACCAAATACAGAATAAGGTCATCTACCTTTACCATCAGGAACTTTTTGACGCCGAGCCGGAATTCTTACTCAAACGGATCAAAGCAATTTACGACGAATCCGACCTGCTTGATCTTCCGTTTAAGAAAACCCGAATTATAATCGTTGCTCCAAATCGTACCAGTCTAGTTCCTGTCGATTTTTTCCAAAAAGAAAATTCTGCAGATTATTTAAAAGCAACTCTTCAACCTGCGGATAAAAAGAGTGCTCAAAGTTCGTTGATCCCCGGAGCAGAATGCGTTGCAGTATTCGAGATTGCGGAGATAATACTTCAATTTTTAAAGGAAAAGCATCCGACTGCTGAGATCGTTAGCAATCTTTCAATCGCCTATCAGTTCGAAAATACTACCCAAAGCTTGCTGAGAGTAACGATTTATAAAAAGCACATCGTATTAACTGCAATCGATCAGGATGGACTAAAGTTTCACAATTGCTTTTTCTACGAGGGTGAACAAGATATGCTTTATTACATTTTAGGCTCTGTTAAAAATCTGTCGTTCGAACCAGAGAAGGTTATTCTTGACGGAATCGTGAATAAACACGAAACCATCTTTCATCGCCTAAGACAATATTTCCACCAAGTTGAGATTGCAGAAAACCCGGAAGGAATTCATTTCAGTTATTTAATTGAAAAACTACCGGATGCCCGATTTATTAATCTATTTAATAGCCTTACATGAGAATAGTTGGAGGAGAGTACAAAGGACGATTGTTTAACCCGGGAAAAAGTTTTAAGGCCCGCCCAACAACCGACATGGCCAAGGAAAGTTTATTCAACATCCTTCAGAACCAGGTCGACTTTGAATCGATTAAAGTACTGGATCTATTCTCAGGAACTGGTAGCATCTCATTTGAGTTCGCTTCACGCGGGTGTACTGACATTACATCTGTCGAAGTAAACTTTCAACATCATCGGTTCATTAAAGAGGTTATCCAAAAATTAGGCGAAAAGAGCATCAAGGCGATTAAAGCAAATGCGTTCCAATATTGCACAAAAACTGATCAAAGTTTCGATCTTATTTTCGCTGATCCACCATACGATCATAAACAGTTTGCGGAAGTCCCAGGTTTAGTTTTAAACGGCACCCTGCTAAAATCTGGCGGACTATTTATCCTCGAACATTCCAAAAACTACGACTTCTCTGCGCTTCCAGGTTTCACCGGAGTTCGAAATTACGGAAGTGTACACTTTTCATTCTTCGAAAAATAAGTTAAGTTAATTTTTGGCTCTGCAAGTCCGATTGTTCGTGCTAATTTGCATTTGACTCGATCAACCTATCTGGTTTTTTCTATCTTTAGTCTAGCAAAAATCATTAATTAACCAGATGCCATACGAAATGATCAGATGGGGAATTTTAAGCACTGCAAAAATCGGCGTACAAAAAGTTATTCCGGCGATGCAGAACTCCCGTTTAGGGAAAGTAATCGCGATTAGTTCCAGAAATACAGATCAGGCCCGACAAGTCGCAGCACAATTAAAAATTGACAAAGCTTACTCATCATACGAGCAGCTGCTAGCTGATCCCGAGATCGATGCTATTTACAATCCCCTACCCAATCATTTACACGTCGAATGGACGCTGAAAGCGCTACAAGCAGGCAAGCATGTTTTATGTGAGAAACCGATCGGTTTAAACAAGGAAGAAGCCATTCACCTGCAATTCGAAAGCCAAAAGTTTCCCGAACAAAAAGTAATGGAGGCATTCATGTATCGTTTTCATCCGCAGTGGGTAAAAGCGAAAGAATTAATTGCCGCTGGCTGCATTGGAACGGTAAAAACGGTTCAAGTTTTTTTTTCTTATTACAATGTCGACCCTAATAATATTCGCAATAAGCCGGAAGTTGGCGGAGGTGCTTTAATGGATATTGGCTGTTATTGCATTTCATTTCCTCGTTTTATTTTTGAGGAAGAACCGTTGAGCGTTGTTGGAACGATGGACAATGACCCGCAAATGGGAACTGACCGTTTAACATCCGGTATTTTAAAGTTTACAGAAGGGAAGACGGCAACCTTTACTTGCTCAACACAGCTGACTCCTTTTCAACGAGTACACATCTTGGGCGATCAAGGCCAAATTATTGTTGAGATTCCGGTAAACGCACCTCCAAAGGGAAACGCAAAAATAACACTCATCACTGCTAGCGGAAGCGAGGAAATTTATTTCGCCGCAGTAGATCAATATACGCTACAAGCTGATGCCTTCGCCGAAGCTATACTAAAAAACAAATCCGTTCCAACTCCGTTGGCTGACGCAATTGGCAATATGGCAATTATCGATGCCATCAAGCTAAGCGCCGAAAAAAACAACTGGGTGACTTTGATATAATATCGTGTTGCGAGCATACTCTCAAAAGATTTAAACTTTTGCCCATAACTCATCACATAGCAAATCCACGCCTATTTTTCTCATTTTCAAATAAAAAAAATTAACAACAATAACATAGAAGAAACGAAATATGAAAAAACTCAGCTTTTTTTTGATATATTAATGCTCTCGGAAGAAACCTTTAACGCCCGATTTTGTTTAGAGAGTTGAATTTATCACCGCAATTAATAGATTTAAAAACCATTCATATGTTTGATCTTGATTTAATCAAAAAAACCTACGGGAATTTTGGCCCCCGTATAGAATTGGCCAGAGAAGTTTTAAAAAAACCACTGACCTTAGCTGAGAAAATCCTGTATGCTCACTTGTACGAGCCTGAAAAAGTAAAAGCCTTCAAACGAGGAGTTGATTATGTAGATTTTGCTCCGGACCGCGTTGCCATGCAAGATGCGACTGCACAAATGGCTTTGTTACAATTCATGAACGCAGGGAAAACTAAAACAGCCGTACCATCAACGGTACACTGCGACCACCTCATTCAGGCTAGTGTTAGCGGAAGGACAGACCTTCAGTTTGCAATTGAATCAAACAAAGAGGTTTATGATTTTCTTGAATCAGTATCAAATAAATATGGTATCGGTTTCTGGAAACCAGGAGCCGGTATTATCCACCAGGTTGTTTTGGAAAATTATGCATTTCCTGGTGGAATGATGATCGGAACAGACTCACACACCGTAAATGCTGGTGGTTTGGGTATGATCGCCATCGGTGTTGGTGGTGCAGATGCTGTTGATGTAATGGCAGGAATGGCTTGGGAGCTGAAGTTTCCTAAACTAATCGGTGTTAAATTGACAGGTAAATTAAGTGGCTGGACAGCTCCTAAAGATATCATTCTGAAAGTTGCCGGGTTATTAACTGTAAAAGGTGGTACAGGATGTATTGTTGAGTATTTCGGAGAAGGTGCCAAATCACTTTCTGCAACCGGTAAAGGCACCATTTGTAACATGGGTGCTGAAATTGGCGCAACCACTTCAACTTTTGGCTACGATGAATCGATGGAGCGATACCTTCGCGCTACGGAACGTGGCAAAGTAGCAGATTTGGCAAACACCATCAAAGAGCACTTGACTGCTGACCCAGAAGTTTATGCAGAGCCGGAAAAATACTTCGATCAATTAATCGAAATTAATCTCGATGAGTTAGAGCCTCACCTGAACGGACCATTTACGCCAGACCGCGCCACTCCAATTTCCCAAATGGCTGAAGAAGCAAAAGCTAATGGATGGCCAACAAAAGTTGAAGTTGGTTTGATTGGTTCTTGTACAAACTCGTCCTACGAAGATATTTCACGTGCTGCCTCATTAGCGCAACAAGCCGTTGACAAAAAATTAAAGACGAACGCACAGTTTACAATTACACCTGGATCTGAGCAAGTTCGCTATACAATCGAACGCGACGGGTTCATTAGCATCTTCGATAAAATTGGCGCCAGCGTTTTTGCAAATGCCTGCGGACCTTGTATTGGACAATGGGCACGTCCGGGTGCTGAAAAAGGAGAAAAAAACACAATCGTTCACTCCTTTAACCGTAACTTCTCTAAACGCGCTGACGGTAACCCTAACACATACGCATTTGTTGGATCTCCAGAATTGGTTACAGCATTGGCAATAGCCGGTGATTTAACATTCAACCCACTAACTGACACTTTAACAAACGAAAATGGTGAACAAGTAAAACTGGATCCGCCTACTGGCGATGAACTGCCAACAAAAGGTTTTGCTGTTGAAGATGCAGGCTACCAAGCTCCGGCAGAAGACGGATCCGCAGTAAACGTAGCTGTTTCGCCTGAATCAAACCGTTTGCAATTATTGAGTGCATTCCAGCCTTGGGATGGTAAAAATATTACAGGTGCAAAGCTTCTGATTAAAGCTGAAGGTAAATGTACAACTGACCACATTTCAATGGCAGGTCCTTGGTTGCGTTTCCGCGGTCACCTGGATAATATTTCAAATAACATGCTGATCGGAGCGGTAAATGCGTTCAACGGAGAAAGTAATAAGGTTAAAAGCCAGTTGAATAGTGAATACGACGAAGTACCAAAAGTACAACGTGCTTATAAAGAATCTGGTACCCCAACAATTGTTGTTGGTGACCAAAACTATGGTGAAGGTTCATCACGTGAACATGCTGCCATGGAACCGCGTCACCTTGGGGTTAAAGCAGTGCTGGTGAAATCGTTCGCCCGTATCCACGAAACAAACCTGAAGAAACAAGGTATGTTGGCCTTGACATTTGCCAATGAAGCAGATTATGCAAAAATCAAAGAAGATGATACATTCAATTTCCTTGACTTAACTGAATTTGCTCCGGGCAAACCGTTAAAAATTGAGGTTGTTCATGCCGACGGATCAAAAGACGTAATCGTTGCAAACCACACCTACAACCAACACCAAATTAAATGGTTCAAAGCTGGTTCTGCATTAAACACGATTGCACAAGAAAGCAAATAACTAATTACCTAACTCGTAAACGTACCCGAAAAATGAGCAAAATAAAAGTTACCAATCCAGTCGTAGAACTGGACGGAGACGAAATGACCCGCGTTATCTGGTCATTTATTAAAGAAAAACTCATCTTCCCATATCTTGATCTTGACATTAAATATTACGATTTGGGGATGGAGCAACGTGATGCTACCGACGATCAAGTTACAGTTGATGCAGCCAATGCGATAAAAAAATATGGCGTTGGTATCAAATGTGCCACGATTACACCAGACGAAGCTCGCGTTAAAGAATTTACCCTTAAAAAGATGTGGAAATCGCCAAACGGCACAATTCGTAATATTTTGGACGGAACTGTTTTCCGAGAGCCCATCATTATTAGCAATATCCCAAGATTAGTTCCAGGCTGGAAAAAGCCTATTTGTATTGGCCGTCACGCTTTTGGCGACCAATACCGTGCAACTGATTTTGTGACGAAAGGAAAAGGGAAATTGACCATTACCTTCACGCCTGAAGACGGCAGCGAAGCTCAAAGCTACGAAGTTTACGACTTCCAGGGAGACGGCGTGGCAATGGCAATGTACAATACGGATGCATCGATCACCGGTTTTGCCCGTGCTTGTATGAATCAAGCCTTGGATAAAGGCTGGCCTTTGTACATGTCAACTAAAAATACCATTCTGAAGAAGTATGACGGTCGATTCAAAGACCTGTTCCAAAAAGTCTACGAAGAAGAGTTTAAAGACAAGTTTGAAGCTGCAGGTATCACTTACGAGCACCGTTTGATTGACGACATGGTGGCTGCTGCCATGAAATGGGAAGGTGGCTTTGTTTGGGCTTGTAAAAACTACGATGGTGATGTCCAATCTGACACCGTTGCCCAAGGCTTTGGTTCTCTAGGTTTAATGACATCAACCCTGATTACTCCGGATGGTAAGACGATGGAAGCCGAGGCTGCACACGGTACAGTAACACGTCACTACCGCCAGCACCAACAGGGAAACCCAACTTCGACAAACCCAATTGCTTCAATTTTTGCATGGACAAGAGGTTTGGCATTCCGCGGCAAACTGGACGACAACCAAGAGTTGATCAACTTTGCTAAAGCTTTGGAAGAAGTTTGTATCGAAACAGTGGAAAGCGGTAAAATGACCAAAGACCTTGCATTAATTATTCACGAAAAAGACCTTAAGCAGGAACACTATCTGACAACTGAAGAGTTCTTAAGTGCAATCGATCAAAACTTACAACAAAAACTTGCTTCAAATTAATATGGGAGAAGTTATCACAAGAAAAGACGGTAAACTCGTCGTTCCTGACAATCCGATTATCCCTTTCATCGAAGGAGATGGTATTGGAAAGGACATTTCAATCCCAAGCCAAAAAGTAATCGATGCAGCAGTTGAAAAAGCATATGGAGCCAAACGCAAGATTGTTTGGAAAGAAGTTTTGGCCGGGAAAAAAGCGTTTGAGCAAACCGGGTCCTATCTGCCGGAGGAAACAATGGAAGCGTTCAAAAAATACCTGGTTGGTATCAAAGGTCCGTTGGAAACTCCTGTAGGAGGTGGAATCCGCTCCTTGAATGTAGCCCTGCGTCAGACACTCGACCTGTATGTTTGCCTTCGCCCGGTACGTTGGTTTAAGGGGGTTCCCTCGCCTGTTCGCTACCCATCGATGGTGGATATGCATATCTTCCGCGAGAATACAGAAGATATCTACGCTGGTATCGAGTTTATGGCAGGCGAGGAAAAGACGCAAAAGTTCCTTGAATTTCTACAAAACGAAATGGGAATTAAAACTCAGATTCGCTTTCCTGAGTCATCATCATTCGGGGTAAAACCTGTTTCGAAAGACGGCTCTGAGCGCTTAATACGAGCGGCAATCGAATATGCAATCGAGCGAAAGTTACCTTCTGTAACCCTTGTTCATAAGGGCAATATTATGAAGTTCACTGAAGGTGCTTTTAAGAACTACGGTTACGATTTAGCTGAAACAGAATTTGCCGATCAGGTATTTACCTGGCGCCAATATCAACAGATAGAAAAAGAAAAAGGTCAGCTGGATGCTAAAAAGGCACTAGAGCAGGCTCAAAGTGCAGGAAAAGTCATCATCAAAGATGTGATTACTGACGCCTTTTTGCAGGAAAGCTTGTTGCATCCCTTCGACCATTCGGTGATTGCCACACTGAATTTAAATGGTGACTATGTTTCTGACCAGCTTGCTGCAATGGTCGGTGGCATTGGGATTTCTCCTGGTGCCAACATCAACTATGATAATGGCTATGCCATTTTTGAAGCGACTCACGGTACAGCACCCAACATCGCGGGAACGGGAAAAGCAAACCCGAGTTCATTATTACTCTCCGGGGTAATGATGTTGGAATATATGGGCTGGACTGAAGCTGCCGAACATGTGCTGGACGCCATGGAGCATTCTTTTGCAAAACGCCGTGTTACTTCCGATCTGCACGCTATGATGGAAAGTGCAACGCTACTTTCTACTATTGAATTCAGTGAAGAGGTAATCAGAAACATACATTAAAACTATCAAATCAATTTAATTAATTAAATCATGGAATACATTAAAAATAGGTTTTACGAAAAGACCAACAAGTGCATTTCGGAATATCAAAAGCTGAGAAAAGAACACGGTGACAAAGTTCTTACAGAGATCACTTTTGGCCAGGTTCTGACCGGAATGAAAGGAATTCCGGCTTTAATTACTGATACTTCCAAACTAGATGCAAACGAAGGTATCCGCTTTAGAGGTTTTTCAATTCCTGAAATAAGGAAAAGATTACCTCGCCTGAATCCGGAAGGTGAACCGCTTCCGGAAGGTCTTTTCTACCTCATGCTGATTGGTGAGATTCCTGAAGAGGAAGACGTTATCAACTTGTCCAAAGACTGGGCAACGAGGGCACATGTACCACAACACGTTTTTGATGTTATTGACGCATTACCCAAGACATCAAAACCAATGACGCAATTCAGTGCTGCCATTGTATCTATGGCCACGGAGTCTGTTTTCCAAAAAGCATATCGCTCAGGAATTCACAAAAAATACTACTGGGACTTCATGTACGACGATGTGATGAACTTGATTGCCCGGTTACCGCGCATTGCTGCATATATCTATCGGAGATGCTATTTCAAAGATAAACATATCGAGCCGGATCCCCGTTTGGACTGGGCAGGAAACCTTGCCCACATGATGGGGCATGATTCGGATGAAGTAAAACGTTTGATGCGTCTTTACATGGTAATCCATGCAGACCACGAAGGTGGAAACGTATCTGCACACACAACCCATTTGGTTGGATCAGCGTTAAGCAATCCTTATTATGCACTGGGTGCAGGTATGTTAGGACTAGCAGGTCCATTGCACGGTTATGCCAACCAGGATGTTATTAACTGGATTTTTGAAATGTTGGAAGATTTAAATACAGAAGAACCAACAAAAGAGCAAATCGAAGGTTACGTGCAGCGCACACTCCATTCAGGTCGTGTTGTTCCGGGATATGGTCACGCAGTATTAAGAGTTACGGATCCACGTTTCACGGCTCAGAAAGAATTTGCCGACAAGTATATCAAAAACGATAAGTTGGTGAATATTGTAAATACACTTTACGAAGTTGTTCCTCCAATTTTAGGTTCTGTCGGTAAAATCAGTAATCCTTGGCCTAATGTCGACGCATACTCCGGCTCATTGTTGTACCATTACGGCATTAAAGAACATGCATTCTATACAGTGCTATTCGGTGTTTCAAGGGCAATGGGAGTTTTAGCATCATTAATCATGGACCGTTTGTATGGATTACCAATCGAGCGTCCTTCTTCTTATCCGCTTGACTGGTTTAAAGAACAAGCCGAAAATTTGTAAAAAGACACCTATTTAAGGATAGTAAAAAGGTCAGCTATTTCTATAGTTGACCTTTTTTTACTCGTGATTCATTTTTTTTATAAAAAATCGATACTATTTTTTGTTGATAAACCCATATGATAACAACATTAACGTAAGCTAAACCCCGCGTTATTCGAGCGCTATAGAGGTTATCAACAATTGTTTAATTCTGTTGTGAAATAAGTGTTCATTTTTATCTATGATGAAAGCATATCTTTTTCGCAAACCCAGACGTAAACAAAAACATCAGGTAAGCGATAAAAGGCCGCTTCGACAGATGAGGATGAGAAAAAAGCTTTTAGTTAAGCCAGATTCGATTCGACCAAGATGATGAACTTGCCATCTGAAGAAGCCGAAGTTTAATGAAAGGCGAAGAAATTCGATAAGTAGTTAATCAAACTTGATCGCCAAGCGTTCAAAAAAGTTTTGACCAAGACCAGAAACTTCCGGAATCGATCACATAAAGGAAGTTGCAGTAGGAAAGATCCAGAGACTGCTTTAGAGAAATGCACGGTATCGTAAGACGCCACACTCAATAAATTCTGTGAGGACTTCGTTTGGGAAGGCTTTGTTTCGAAGCCGAACAAACATCTCGAAGGTTATCCCCTAAAAAGGTTATCCCGAAAGACAAGGGCACGGGAACAAGATTTCGGTTAAGTTCTATGCCAGCCGCAATAACAGTAGCCTGACACGAAAGCAGTATTAGCTGTGGAAGTGAGTGGGAGCTATTCATCATGAGTAACTCCCATTTTTGTTTTTATGTATCCATTATCCTTCTGGGCACAAACACTCAAATTTTGAGCAAGCAATGTTTGCGCTTCCGGGTTTGTCACTTCTTTGATACCAATTAAGCTGTCCAGCTTTTCTGGATCAAAACCAACGAGACGCTGTTCGCCAATAACCATTAGCGGACGGCGAATCAAAATCGGATCGGCTAATAATGCTTCCAATGCCGATTGACGATCAAAGCCTACCGGATCAATTTCGCCTTTTGCAACTGCCGGTGCATTTTTATTAAACCACTCCTTCACTTCCAACTGATCGAAAAACGACAGTAACTCCTCTTCTGTCCAATCGTGATGCAGCAAATTAATTGCTTCAACCTCATGACCAGCGAGCGTTAATATCTTCTTTTGCTTGGTGTTATTGATACACCCTGTTTTCTCGAAAAATACAATTCTTGCCATATTTCTTTTTGTAAAAGACAACACAAAAGTCCTTCCATAATCACACATGTATTGATATACAACAACTTAAATATGACATAAGAAGATCAAGCTACATTTTTGTAAGAACAAGCATTCCATCCCCCTGCCCGACCCCTCAACTAACTCTTTTCAATCGTAAAAATTGAGAACGTCCGGAGATATCCCGCCGAAATCCAAAATACGTCCTGATTTTCGATAAACTTTTACCATCTTTGGTACGATAAGATGATATTTCTAACTGTTTCCAGGGAAACCGA
>QKCF01000013.1 GCA_003246935.1 Sunxiuqinia sp.
CCTTCTAAAATGATGCTGGTTGCGGGGTGGTCGGCCGGAAGACTAAAATCTACTGCTGTGGGGTTTTCTACTTGTCCGAATTTCATATTGCCTGTTTTCTGTTCGTTACGAAGATACCACAATCAACGGCGTTGACGTAATTAATGTTTAGCCACATTCGATGCTTTTTTTTAGGCAGAATTAGTTGTCACAGAAATTTGATCATCCTGAATCAAATTCATAATTTCTTTTCTAAATTCACGCGTTCTTCAGGAGGATCTGTCCGGAGAAATGCGTAATCTAATCTCTGTATTTGTTGAATGAATCTTGTCGGCAATATCAAAAAATTGCAGGCTGGTAGCGAGGCTGAATTTCGTCGGTTTTACGAAATCAATTTTGCCTATTTCCAGTCGTTTGCTTTTGGCTTCATCAAGTCGGAAGAGATTTGTCGCGATTTGGTACAGGATGTGTTTATCGCTTATTGGGAAAAGCATGCTGATTTCTCTGATTCTATTTCACTCAAAGTATACTTCTATCGGTCGATTCGGAATAAATGTCTTAACGAACTTCGAAAACTAAAGACGACCGAAACGGAAGCCGACAACGAATTACTGAAGCTGGCTTCCGATGATTATTTGCTGGAGGCAATTATCGAAGAGGAGATCGCAGCTTCAGTTCACCAGAAGATTGCAGAACTACCCGAGCAGGCACAAAAAATTCTAAAATTATCACTCACCGGAAAAAATAATAAAGAGATTGCAGAACAGCTCGCTATTTCGGTTAACACCGTGAAAACTCATAAGTTGAAGGCTTATTCCGTCCTGCGTCATCAACTCCGGGATCTTCAATTCGTGCTTCAAATTATAAGTGTAGGCTAAATTTTTTGAAGTTTAGCATCACCCACTTTTAGTTTCGATGTGTTCCTTATTTGAATTATTCAGAGACTAAATGCAAGAAAGAATTGAAATATCATTGCGAATTGCTCATCTGATCGAGGATTTTATGCAGTCCGGGGATGGCCTTATGAATCCAGAGCTGAAAGAATGGATCGAGGAGTCGGATGCAAACAGAGAGTTGTTCGCGCGCATCACTAAGGGAAATGATTGGCAAGAGAAGTTGGCCCGATTGGATCGGATGCAAAAGGCGACAAGCTGGAGCGATTTACAGCGGAAAAGAAAACGTGATGTCAGGAAGCTGTGGATGCGCACCGTTCAGTTTGCTGCAGTTTTGGTGTTTACCCTTTTGGTAGGAGGTGTGGCTGGTTATTTTATTTCTTCTCAAAAGTCGCAGCAGATTGAGTTGGCGGTGCAGCGTTACTCAAGTATGAAAGGTAGCATCAGCGTATTTGAATTGCCCGACAGCACTAAAATCTGGTTGAATTCAGACTCGGAAATTTCTTACAGTGAAGATCTTAAAAACAAGCGACGGTTGGTTAGTTTGAAAGGGGAGGCTTATTTTGAAGTCACCCATCGCGAGGATTGCCCCATGGAGGTTTCAGTCGGACAATTAGTGATCCGCGATTTGGGAACCAGTTTCAACATTAAAGCTTACCCGGGATCACCTGTTGTCGAAACTTCGTTGATGGAGGGAAAAGTCGATATCCTTTCGGAACGGGGCAAATCAATTGTCGCGCTTGAGCCCGGTGAGATTGCCCGCTTCGATAGCAATAATAAAACGATGGATGTCAGCACGTTTTCACCGCACATCGTTTCAGCATGGAAGGATGGGAAATTTGTTATTCGTGATCAACGGATGGAAGATATTTTCAGTGAGCTAAGCCATTGGTACAACGTTAAGTTCATTTTTGAAAATCCGGATCTGAAAGATTTCAGATATACGGGAATTATCCGCAAGTCGACAACGGTGGAGCATGTCCTGAAGATGCTGAAGGAAACGACCCATATCAACTACCGAATTAAAGATATGCCTAGTGGAATGGACGAAGTAGTGATCTACTAAGCGAAAAGATATTAACCAAAGTTGAATCTCCAAAAATGAAATTGCCTATGTGAATATCCCGAAGTGAGTGTGAAAAAAAACCGGGCAAGCTGGACACTAACCCGGTTCGCGTTTTTTTGAGTTAATCAGGTCGAGGAAGTTTGCCGCAACCAAGACCCATTGTTACAATCAACACATAACAAAACTATGAATAAAAAACAACATTTACCAGACGGATCCCTGTCTGGCATGAGGAAGGTTTTTCTGGTTATGAAACTAACATCGATATTACTGTTCTTCTCGGTTATGGCGATTGCCGGCCGGTCTTATTCACAGGCTACAGCGTTTAGTCTAAGTGTGAAAAATGCGACAATTATTGACGTGTTCGACGAGATTGAGCGCGTCACGGAGTATGGCTTTCTGTTCAAAACAGATCAGTTGGATCTAAACAGACGTTACGATCTGGATCTGAAAGATGCCAAAATTGATCAGTTGATGAAACAAGTGCTGGATCCTGATCAATACAGCTATCAAATTATTGATCGCAACATTGTGGTCAGTCGCATTGACAGCTACAATTTGCAGCCTGCACAGCAAAAAGTGACTGGTAAAGTTGTGGATGCAGCAGGTCAGCCATTGCCGGGTGTATCAGTTTTAATCAAAGGTACAGCTACCGGAACGATAACCGATATTGATGGTAAGTTTGGTTTTGCTTCGATTCCGGCTAATACAACACTAACGTTTTCGTTTATCGGTATGAAAACGCAGGAAGTTGCCGTTGCCGGTCAAGCAGACTTAACGGTTGTGATGGACGAGGAAACTTTCGGCATTAATGAGGTGGTAGCCATTGGTTACGGATCGATTAAAAAGAAGGATGTAACCGGTGCTGTTTCTTCGTTAAAAGCTGAAGATTTCAACCATGGGGTAAGTGTGTCGCCCACTGATTTAATTCAGGGACGTGTTGCCGGTGTAAATATTACATCGAACGGTGGTGAACCGGGAGCCGGGGTAAGTGTAAAGGTTCGTGGTGCAAACTCTATTCGGGCTGGACAAGAGCCATTGTATGTTGTTGATGGAATTCCGTTGGATATTACCGATGCTCAACCCGATGGTGCATCAACAACCGGTGTTGGATCATCAGCTTCCAAGAACCCGCTGAACTTCATCAACCCGGACGATATTGAATCGATTGATATTTTGAAAGACGCATCGGCCACAGCAATCTACGGTTCGCGTGGTGCCAACGGTGTGGTAATTGTTACAACCAAGAAAGGTAAAAAAGGGAAAGCTACAGCAAGCTATACTGGCTATACCGGTTTTTCAGTATTACCCAAAGAGTATGATGTACTTAGCGCTTCGGAGTACAACGCTGCTCGTACTTCATTAGGATTGACTTCTGATGATCAAGGCTATGATACCGATTGGCAGGACGAGATTTTCCGTACTGCAGTAACTTCAAGTCATAGCCTGTCGTTGAGTGGTGGTTCTGAGAAATCGACTTACCGTGCATCTTTAGGTTATCTCGATCAGGAAGGTATTATTAAGAAATCCGGAATGGAAAAATATTCGGGAAGATTAACGCTGTCAACTAAAACACTGGATGATCATTTAAATATTGAATTTGGGTTAACAGCTGCCCGTGTCAACGATCAACGTGCGCCGTTAGGCGAATCGGGTGGTGTTGAAGGTGACTTGTTGCTGTCGGCACTAAAGTTGAATCCAACCTATCCTGTTTACAACGAAGACGGAACTTATTACCAGCTGTCAGATCAGGTTCGTAACCCGGTTGCTATGATTGACCTGACAAATGATAACACGCAAACCGACCGCGTTTTGGCCAACCTATCTGCAACGCTTGATATCGTTAAAAATTTGCAATATAAGGTTAACCTGTCAACTGACCAGACTAAAGCGACACGTAAAGTGACTCAGGATGCCGAGTTGTCGTATATGTCGGATTTGGGTACTGCAACGATCAGCAACGTAGAGCTTTCATCAAACATGATTGAGAACTACCTGATGTATAAATTGAATTTGAACGATATTCATTATTTCGATTTCTTAGGTGGTTTTTCCTATCAGAAATTCCGCATCTACACGTACTCGATGGCCGTTAGCGGTTTTGAATCGAGTGATATCGATAACCTGAACGATCTTAGTTTGGGGAAATATACGCAGGCAACTGTAGGTTCTGATATCACTGTAAATGAATTGCAGTCATTCTTCGGACGTATCAATTATAATTTGAAAGATAAATATCTGCTTACCGCAAATTTCAGGGCTGACGGTTCGACCAAGTTCGGTGCGAATAACAAGTATGGTTACTTCCCGTCAGCGGCCTTTGCCTGGAAGATGAATGAGGAAGACTTCATTAAGAATATGGATGTTTTCAGTAGTTTGAAAATGCGCCTGGGATGGGGTATTACCGGTAACCAGGAAATTACCTCGAAGATTTCGCAAGCTACACTTGGCTCTGTTACAGGTGCTATTCTCGATGGTGGCTCTGTTCTTACACCGGGCTATACGCTGACGCGTACACCAAACCCCGATTTAAAATGGGAAAAGACAACGCAATATAACTTTGGTGTGGATTACGGTTTCTTTAAAGGGCGTTTGAGCGGTACGTTTGACTTGTACTATAAAAACACGACCGACGTACAGATGCTGGTGTCAACAAAAATGCCTTCACCAACTGCTACTTACTGGACAAACAAGGATCTGAATATCATAAATAAAGGTCTGGAGATTTCCTTAAATGGCGTTATCATCAGCAAGAAAGATTTCAACTGGTCGGCTAATGTGAACTTTTCAACAATTAGCAATAAAGTGAGGAATATGGATGTTTCGAAAATCCCGACTGGCTACCCAAGTGGCCCTGGTATTACCGGAACACCTTCACAATATATCATTAATAACGAACCACTCGGAACTTTCTGGGGTAAGACTTTCCTTGGATTCGATGATAATGGCGAGAGCATTTTTGCTACCGATGAGAATGGGGCTGAAATTGAAGGCGTAATTGGACATGCTCTTCCTGATTTTACCTACAACTTCAGTACAAGTGTAAACTGGAAGCAGTTTGATTTGACATTGAATTTCAATGGCGTTCATGGAAACGACGTGTATAACAACCTGGCTAACATGATGGATCAGATGAGCTTGTTTTCTAGCGGTTGGAATGTAACTCCGGATGCTTTAACCCGCGGAGAATCTACCGGCAATGTGCTGAACTATTCAAGCCGTTTTATCGAAGATGGTTCGTTCCTGCGTTTGTCGAATGCCACTTTAGGCTACACCTTTAAACTGTCAAATCAGAAGTACATCAGTCGCTTGCGTGCCTATGCTGCAGGAAACAACCTATTCGTATTGACTGATTATTCAGGTTACGATCCGGAAGTAAATACGACCCGTGTTTCCAACGGTGTGCCGGCATTGGGAATTGGCTGGACCAACTACCCGAAAGCCAGAACATTTACGATTGGTGTGAACGTCGAATTTTAATTGGTTAAGGAGAAAACAGTATGAAAAAAATATGGTATATAACGCTGATCATTTTAGGTGTCGGATTTTCGGCCTGTAGCGATCTTAACGAAGAAATACTGGATGAGCAAAACGGATCGGCGATTGTTACGGACTCCGAGAATGTGGACATGCTCGTGGCCCCTGCTTATGCTTTTCTGCGCGATTTGCAAAGCCGCGGCGCTGGTTGGCTTGCACAGGAAACAGTGACTGATGAGGTTGCGTTCCCGACTCGCGGAGCAAACTGGAACAGCTCAAACTATCGCGATTTGTTTACTCACAGCTACACAGCATCAAACAGCTATGTGAAAAATACGTGGAACAGTTACCTGATTGGTTTTGCACGTTGTAATGTGGCTTTGTACTACATGAATCAGTTGGAGAAAACCGATGATATTGACCTTTACATTGCCGAAGTACGTTTCATTCGTGTTCTGTCGATGTATTTGATGAACGACTGTTTTGGCAAAATGCCTTACCGGGAGTGGATGCAGTATGACTATGCTGCTGATCCTGAGTACTACACCAGAGAGCAGATTGTTGCCAAGATGATTGAGGAGTTGGATGAGATTATTCCGTTATTGGGAGAAAAAGGAGAAGTTCCTTACGGTCGAATAACTAAGGCTGCAGCACAGTTGTTGCTTGCCAAAGTTTATCTGAATTACCAGGTTTATACAGGTACAGCACCGACATTTACAGATGGAACAACAAAATGGGATGAAGTTGTTGGTTTGTGCGACGATATCATCGGTGACGGAAAGTATTCGTTGGCCGACGACTTTTGGAAGTTATACCTGGCCGATAATGCCGCTTATATGAATCAGACCGAAACAATTCTTCCGATTGTCTATGATCCTTCTATCGGTATTGGTGGTATTCCCTGGATTAACATGACCTTGGACTATAACCAGGCTTTTGGAACTTACTCAACATCGAACTTGTGGAATGGGTGTTGTACTACACCGACTTTTTATGAAACCTGGGATCAAACCGATCCTCGTTTTTCTGACAACCGGTTAAAAAGCGAAGCAGGTTTCAATTTGGGATTATTGGTTGGTCAGCAATACAGCACATCTGGAGAAGCTTTAGTGACCAAAGACGGTGGCCGTCCTTTAATTTTTACGCCGGAATTCAGCGTGTCCAACTCGTTGGAAGAACAAGGGGTGCGAGTTGTGAAATATGCTCCAAACCCAACTACCTCTTATCCTGGCGCCAGCGAAAACGATTATAATTACTATCGTTTAACAGATGTGTACCTGATGCGCGCTGAAGCAAAATTCAGAGATGGTGATGCTGCGGGGGCGTTGACAGATATCAACGAAATTCGCAGTACCAGAGGTGTTGCTACTTATTCTCTTTCAGAGTTGACCTTGGAGAAAGTCTACAATGAACGTGGCTACGAATTCTATTGGGAGAACTCTCGCCGTAACGATATGATTCGCTTCAATAAATATTGCGAAGCTCGTTACCAGAAGGAAACCGTTACTCCAACCTATAAAATTCTGTTCCCTGTTCCTTTAACTGCTTACGATGCCGATAAAAATATAAC
>QKCF01000427.1 GCA_003246935.1 Sunxiuqinia sp.
TTAACGATCGCGGGAAGCGATCCCAGCGGAGGTGCCGGCATTCAGGCCGATTTAAAAACAATGTCAGCCTGCGGTTGCTTTGGTACAAGCGCCATTACGGCAGTTGTCGATGAAAATACAGTGGCGGTGTATGGCGTTCACCCGGTCCCAGTCGATTTTGTGAAAGGGCAAATTAAATCGGTACTGGACGATATTGGTGCCGATGCGATTAAAATCGGGATGTTGCACTCGTCCGAGTTGATCCGTGGCATCAAGGAAACGCTGGAACCGTATCAGGTTCGCAATATTGTGCTCGACCCAGTAATGGTGGCGACTTCGGGTGATAAGCTTTTGCTCGATGAAGCGATTGCAACACTTAAAAATGAATTGATTCCAACAGTTCGGGTGATTACTCCGAATATTCCGGAAGCTGAGATTTTGTCTGGGCAAAAAATTTCGTGCCAAGCGGATTTATCCAAAGTGGTAAAAAGCATGACCTGCGGAGGGAAAGTATCGGTGTTGCTGAAAGCTGGTCACCTGACCGAAGACGAGCTGACCGACATCTTTTACAATGCAGAAACGGATGAGATGATCGAATTGAAATCGCAACGTGTCCATACAAAAAACACACACGGAACCGGTTGTACCTTTTCTTCGGCTGTTGCTTCCCAATTGGCGCAAGGGCTGGATTTGAATGATGCTGTGAAGGCTGCTAAAGAATATATCAACAAATCGATTGTCGACGGTGCTGCTTACGAAATTGGCAAGGGGCACGGACCCGTGCATCATTTTCATCCGTTTTGGTCGTAAGCTATTCCATGTTCTGAGTTTCCGGAAATCGCTTAGCGGATTGTCCGCTTCGCGATGAGGACCTTGGAAAGTTCCTTGTTACAACTTTTGCTGGTAATTGTTGTTTGTGGAAGAAAAGCACAATTCCATGAACTTATTTCGAACAGCTGCTGCAAAATCGGACAATCTGTTGCCCTATGACGGGACGGTGGAGTATTACGGCTGTGTGCTTTCGGTTGAGGAAGCTACCGGCTATTTAAGCCGTTTGCTGAAGGACATCGAATGGCGGAACGACGAAGCGATTCTATTCGGGAAAAAGTTTGTGACCAAGCGTAAAGTGGCTTGGTATGCCGACCGTCCGTTTCGCTACAGCTATTCCAATACCAGCAAATTTGCCCTTCCGTGGACGAAGGATTTGCTCGCCTTGAAGCATTTGTGTGAGGAGCAAAGCGGTGAAAGCTACAATTCCTGTTTACTAAACTTATATCACGACGGAAGCGAGGGAATGGGCTGGCATGCCGATGGTGAAAAAGATCTGAAGCCTAACGGTGCCATTGCGTCGCTGAGCTTTGGTGCCGAGCGTAAGTTTTCGTTTAAGCATAAAGCGAGCAAGGAAACCCGTTCCATGATTCTAGAGCATGGCAGCCTGCTGGTGATGAAAGATGAAATTCAGGCACACTGGCTGCATCGGCTACCACCTTCCAAGACCGTCGCCGCCCCTCGGGTTAATCTAACCTTCCGAACCATTGTTGGGCAATAAAACGTTTATGCAATGCTAGCTCTGATGCGGCTTAGCGTTTCAGGTGTCATCAACAAATAGGAAGAGATATGATTCACAGATGCTCGTTTTGCTGCATCCGGGTATTCGCGGATAAAGCGATCGTAACGCTCACGGGCAGTTTCGTATCTCCACGAGTCTGCTTTTTCCTGTGACAAAATCAGTGAGCTTTCCAATATTTTACACAGAAGCATGGCTATAGCCGTGTTGGTTTCAGCCAGTCTTTTAAATTCGAGGTATGACATTAGGTAAACAACTACGCCTCAACCAATAATTTAGATCTTGTTTGTGTGAATATGCTCGTGATGCATAACGCTCCTTGTCCGTCGCAGGCGAAATGTTCAGTTACATCGCGGCCATCTTTGTAATAAAACTGTCTAAGCATTCCTTGTTGTACCCAATAGATGTGTTTGGCAATTTCTCCTTCATCCAAAAGAATATCTCCCTTCCGAACTTTTTTTCGGGTGAGTGTTGTGGCCAGTAGTTCCAGTTCTTCTTTGTTCAGTTTCCATAACTGATCCGACAAGGATCTGACGATTTCTATCGCTTCGTTCATAAGTATATTCCGGTATCCAAATAGTATAAAACAAAATTAAGAAAGTTCGCTGGCTGGTGAAATAAATTTCGGGCGACTTCATTTTCTGATCTAGATCAGATGAAAGGAAAAGTGGCGAATCTAATTTTAGCAATGCAAATATTTAAAGACCAACTAAACTAAATAGACTATGAGGAAATCATTCTTTTCTGTAGGTATTGCCTTATTTCTGGCAGTAACCGGATCAACAAAATTAAGTATGGCGCAGGGTGTCCCACAGTTAGGGACGGCTTCCATTGACGAGGTGATCGCAGCGATGACCATCGAAGAAAAAGCACACTTCCTGAACGGAACCGGAATGGAAGGGGCTTCGGGAAATGATGCCGTAATCGGGGAAACTAAAAATCTTGTACCGGGTGCTGCAGGTACAACCTATCCGATTCCGCGATTGGGAATTCCGGCAGTTGTATTAGCTGACGGTCCTGCAGGTTTGCGTATTAC
>QKCF01000371.1 GCA_003246935.1 Sunxiuqinia sp.
GGGTTATCAAACGAACCTGTCAATTCTAAAAAAGGAGTCTTTCCCACATAGCCCGACAGCAATTGCAGAGCCAGTGGTTCGTCGTCGATGGTTATTGTGCGGATTTTCATCTTTTCTTTTATTGCAGGTTAATTTCGAGCTTCACCTTAAAGGTATCGTTTGTCCGGCTGATCCTCAACTCGTGTTTACCGGGATACAACAGGTTCAGGCGTTTCTTCACATTTTCCAATCCGATACCTGAATGTCTGCCTTCTCCCTCAGCACTGATTTTTCCAATGCTGTTGCGGGTTTCAAATCGAATTTTTTCGTTATCAATATTCATGCTAATTTCAATAAACGATCGATCGCGGTAACTCACTCCGTGCTTAAACGCGTTCTCAATAAATGCAACAAAAAGCAATGGCGCCACGCTGATCTCCGGAACCGAATCCGGCATCGACACCTTCAATTCAACCTTTGAACTAATCCGCAGCTTCATCAGATCGATGTAATTGTTCATGAAACTGATCTCGTCTCCCAACCTTGAATTGCCATCTTCAGAATCGTACAACAGATATCGCATCAGCTTCGACAATTTCAAAACTGCCGCCTGGGCTTCATCGGTATCAATACCAATCAAGGTATAAATATTATTCAGGGTATTGAAGAAGAAGTGAGGACTCACCTGGCTCTTCAAGAAAGCCAACTCTGAATTCAGTTTTTCCTTTTCCAGTTCCTTTTGCTTCTTTTCGTTCTGCTTCAATTTGTCCAAAACGCCCAAGCCCATGGCAAAACCAGATAGAAGCACCGACGAAACAATATGGTTGAAAATGCCAAACGCTTTTCTCGGAATGTGGTTGTTTTTGTCGGCCTCCTCCACAAACCTTTTTACATCTTCAAGCCAAAACTGCTCGATGAACGATGAAATGTAGTAGGTCCCAATAATAATAGCTACCAGAATGACAAAATAGGTAATCTGTCGTTCTTTCAGATAAAACGAAGGCACCAGCCAAAGATAGCCGAGGTAAAAAATTAAAGCTGCCGTCGCCGTGTGCAGGTAAAAACCATATACGCGGTGCAAATTACCGCTGCCAAAAGCATTATCGATATACAAAGGGATGATGGTCACAATAATCCAGGCCGTGGAATGAAGAAACCATTTAATCCATTTATCATGTATTGAAATTGATTTAAACATCGGGTTGATTTTAATCAAAGATAACCATTTGCCATTAAATGAAAACCGAGGAATTCATATCAGCAAATACACCTTATTCTGGACTCATGATTGAGCAAGTGCAACCACGTTTCGGGTACGCAACTTCAACAACAGGCTTTTCACAAAGCTTGTTCGAACCACAAATCCTAAAACCAGAATAATTAAGTAGGGCAACCAGGCACCATGCTCCAACAGCACCACATGCGTAACGGCTAACAATGCAGCCAAATAGGCCGCCCGGTGCATCTTTTTCCATTTCTTCCGCATGAACCGCATTGATTTGCGATTCGAAGTAATTGCCAAAATTGTCATGATCAGGGCTGCAATTAAGCCCATAACATATCCAAATTCCTTAAAAGTCTCAATCCACCCCCGATCGATGCAGAAAAATACGAAATGCAGTGCTGCGTAAACAAAGGTGGTTATCCCTGCTGCTTGTCGCACAAATAACCTGGATTTAATCCCAGCTAGAATTGCAACCGGAGTCAAACTGAGAATAACGACCAGCCAACGTATGGCCCACTCGCCTGTTTCTTTCACAGCTACGTGTGCTCCGGAAACGATGCGGGTAGCTTCACCTGCTCTGTGACCTGGAATAGAAACTGTTCCCATCGAGATCCAGGAATCAGCAGAGGATGAAAAATCCAGATGAATCATCGAGAATATATTGATTAACGGAATGATTCCAACAATTACGACAAGAACCCAATTCCAATTATTTTTAATCCAATTCATTTCAGTATATCTTAAAATATTTGTGACTTAATTATTCGTACCGCAAAGCGTCAATCGGATTCAAGCTCGCAGCTTTCCGCGCCGGATACCATCCGAAGAAAACTCCGATCACAGTACATACCAGGAAGGCAAATACCACGGACATTGGAACAATAACAGTCGGCCAGTTCATCAAAGCCGACACTGCTGTTGAAGAACCCAAGCCCAGCAGAATGCCAATGATACCACCACTAACACTCAACAAGATCGATTCGACCAGAAACTGCATCATAATGTCATTTCCCCGGCCACCTACAGATAAGCGCAAGCCAATCTCTTTTGTACGCTCGGTAACCGACACGTACATGATATTCATAATACCGATACCACCAACCAAAAGAGAGATTCCTGCAATTGCACCAAGCAACATGGTCATCATGTCGCTGACTGATGAGAACATTTGAACCATCTCAGCCTGAGAACGAACGCTAAAGTCATCAGCATCATCCGCCTTTAACTTGTGCGTACGTCTCAACGTTTCCGATATTTGTTCGATTGCCTGATCATTAACATCTTCGGACGCTGCCGAAGCAAAAATACTTTGGATATAGGTGATGGCTAACATCCGTTTTTGCACTGTTGTATAAGGGGCAATGATCATGTCATCCTGGTCCTGTCCCATGCCGTTCTCTCCTTTTTCGGCCAAAACACCAATAATTTTCAAAGGGATCGTTCCAACACGTATCGATTGTCCAATCGGGTTTTCACCATTCGGGAACAAGTTTTCGATAACGGTTTGACCAACCAAGCATACTTTTGCATAGGTTTTCACCTCACGATCCGAAAAATTACGACCTGTTTCGATCGAATACTTCCGAATTTCCAGGTAGTCATTATCGACACCATAAACACTGGTTGGCCAGTTGTTATTTCCGACAACGGCTTGGCTCGATGAACTTACCTGCGGTGATACAGCCGATACTGCAGAACATTGTTCTTTAATTGCTTCAACATCCGAAAGCTTCAGAGTTTGCATATCGCTGGCGCTTTGGCGTACGCCACCACGCATATCGGCTCCCGGCATAATAAAAATCATATTGGTTCCCATGGACGACATCTCGTCCTGAATACTTTTTTTCGAACCTTGTCCAATAGCCAACATCGCAATCACGGAGGCCACACCAATGATGATTCCCAACATGGTCAGAAAGGCCCTGAACTTATTCCGACGCAAGGCATTGAGTGCTATTTTTAGGGTATTCGTGTAATTCATGTTTCCTCTTTTTAAATGACATCCTGATCAACCGGAAGCTCAGTCAGCATTTGTTTGGCGTTGAACCGATCTTTCACCCATTCTTCTTTCACAATTCGCCCGTCTTTAAAAACGACATTTCGCTTCATAAAGCGAGCGATATCACTTTCGTGAGTTACAAAGATGATCGTCTTTCCCTGATCATTCAGATCCTGGAAGAGCGACATAATCTCGTAAGAAGTGCGGGTGTCCAGGTTACCGGTAGCCTCGTCGGCCAAAATCACCCTTGGATCATTCACCAGCGAACGTGCAATGGCTACACGCTGTTGCTGACCGCCCGACATTTGATTTGGCATGTGGTGCATACGATCGGCCAACCCTACTGCGTCCAGTGCGGCCAACGCACGTTCGCGACGTTCTTTGGCTTTCACCCGGCTATTATAGTAAAGTGGCATTTCAACGTTTTCCAATGCTGTTGTTCTAGGAAGTAGGTTATACGACTGGAAAACAAAGCCTAACTTCTCATTACGCAAACCGGCAAGCTCATTCTTATTCATATCACCCATGCTTATCCCGTCGAGTTTGTAGATGCCATCAGATGGTTTATCCAAACAGCCCAAAATATTCAGCATGGTTGATTTTCCGGAACCACTGGTTCCCATTATCGCAACGAACTCCCCTTCTTCAATCTCCAGGTCGATACCTTTCAGTGCATGCACGGTTATCTCCCCAACATGGAAATTCTTCTTCAGCTCGTTGACTTGTATAATTTTATTACCCATGACAGCCTCCTTACTTACTTGTTTTTTTGTTTCCTCCCGGAGGGGTTGGCATAAACGGACTTCTTGCCGCTTCTTCTTTTGCTTCTTTTTTGCTTATCGAAGTCATTGAAACGATCAGCTCTGTTCCTTCTTTTGGCCCTGAAAGCAATTCGTAGTTAATCTCATCAGTGTCTCCAACTTTTACTTCCTGAGAATAGATCTTATTACCATCTTTCACCCAAACAACTTTCTTGTCTGTTGAATTTCCGCTTTGCGCTGGTATATCAATCTGCATCTCAGGGTGAATTTCCTTGTACTGAGCCAAAGTCTGCATATTCGGATTGAATTCAACTGCCAGGTTTGGAACAGTCACGATGTCTTTCTTTTCAGTCACGTAGAAAGAAGCGTTGGCTGTCATACCCGGCATCAAAATTTGGTCAGGGTTCGGCGCGTCAATTACTACGGTGTAAGTCACAACCGACTCGTCATCGCTCGGATTCAAATGAATTTCCTTAACAGAACCATCAAACACTTTGTCAGGGAAGGCATCAACAGTAAATTCAACACGTTGATTCATTTTCACCTGACCTATATCTGCTTCATCCACATCAGCTTCAATTTCCATTTGGGTCAAGTCGTTGGCAATGGTGAACAAGGTTGGTGTTGAATAGCTGGCCGCTACGGTTTCACCTTCTTCCACATCACGTTCCAACACAATTCCGTCAATCGGAGAATAAATGTAGGCGTAGTCCAAATTTGTTTTGGCTGTTTTGTATTGTGCATCAGCCGAACTTAACGATGCTTTTGACGACTCGTAGTTATAAACAACCTGGTCAAAATCAGTCTGTGCAATCAATTTCTTTTCAATCAGCTTTTGGTAACGTTCGTAAGTCGATTTTTGATAATTGAATTCAGCTTTTGCCTTATCCAGTGAGGCCTTTGCCGAACGCAATGCAGAAGCCAATGACTGTGTATCCAAAACAGCAATCAACTGACCTTTTTTTACCATTGAATTATAGTCAACGTAAATTTTATCGATGCGTCCTGAAACCTGGGTACCAACCTCAACGGTTTGCGTGGCTTCAATGGTTCCGGTCGCTGTAACGGTATTGCTAATTGTGGCGCGTCCTACCTTTTCTGTTTTAAGCGATACGGCTGTTGCAGAACCTCCAAACATTTTGAATGCCAGTAAGCCGATTGCGACAACTGCTGCAACAATAATTGTGTATACTAATTTCTTCTTCATGACTAAGTTTTTATTTGGTCAAACTAATTGGAATTCCTTTGTAAAAGTCTAAGATTTTGGTGCTGAACACCATGTTGAATTTGGCTTGTGTGAAGTCACTTTCTGAGGTGATCATGGTTGTTTTCACGGTTAGGAAATCAACCGAATTCAATAAGCCTTCCGTATATTTTTCGGAAGCAACCTCGTAGGACTCTTTAGCCGATTCAAACTGCATTTGACTGGCTTCGTATTGTGTTTGCGCCGTTGTCAGGTCCAGGCAGGCTTGTTCGATATTTTTACGCAATTCGTTTTGCGTATCAACCTTAGTCAATTCGGCCTGACTGGTTGCAATCTTTGCCTGTTTCACACTGATTTTGCCTTGTTTATTCTGAAAAATCGGAATAGAAAGGCTTAAGCCGACAGTTGGCGTAAACTGGTTTTTCAACTGTTCACCATAAGAGAAGCCCGACACATTATCAGACCATCCGGTTGACAAACCAGAAGAGAGCGACAAAGTCGGCATCAAGCTTGCTTTGACAATTGTCTCATTCAGCTTTTGGCTTTCCAAATCAGCCTCAGCTTGTTTGATCTGTGGTTTAAAACCAAGTGCCGCTAAGTACACGTCGCTTGCAACAGGAGCTTCAAGGTTACCTAACAATTCGCTGAAATCAGGGGTGTCGATTTCAAATTGATCAGTAACCGGAAGTTCCATCAACTGCATCAACGACAACTTACTCATGGATAAGGTGCTTTTGGCATTGGCTTCTGTCAACTTTTCGGTTGCCAGCTCCGACTTAATTTGCAAATAGTCGGAACGAGAAATTACGCCTACATCCAAACGTTCCTGTGCCAAATTCAACTCTTCCTGGGTTGCGGCAATTTGTTCCTGAGCATTGTTTAATTCTTCCTGGGCATACAGAATTTGCAGGTAGGCATTCAGAATGTTCAATTCCAGCGATTCTTTCACCGTTTCTGAATAATATTCACTGCTTTGCAAATTCAATTCTGATTGTTTGATCTGATTCTTCAGTTTGAATCCGTTAAAGAGGGTCATTCCGGCATTAACACCGAAACTGGTTGTGTTATTTCGGCTGCGATCACCAAAGTTGTCCGACTCTGTGTAAACTTCCTTCGTCCAGGCGTAGTTGGTACTGGCCGATCCAGTGAAACTGGGAAGAACGTTCGCTTTGCTCTGCTCCAGATCGAGCTTGCTGCTTTCGCTCGACAATTGAGATTGAACAACACTCACGTTTTTGCTGAGGGCGTAATCGATGCAGTCGTCAAGCGACCAATTCTGATCCTGTGCCTGCGCTCCAAACAAGCTTCCGATCCACAGGATACTCATCATTATTAATTGTTTCCGCTTCATGTTCCGAATACTTTTTTGATTTGATACCAAAAGTACCGGACACTATTATTGAGGGAAAAAGCAATCGAAGTTTGGGGGGATTTTGTCGACGTTTAGGGGAATTTTCAGAAAACGAAAACGGGGATTCAACCCGTTCCTTTGTTGAATAAACAGCTCAGCAACGGATATTCAAACAAAAAGGTGCAACAAAAACTGCTGCACCTTGATATATGACCACTATTGAAATTCGTGTTTTGGATCGGCTGTTTTGTAACGAGGTTCGTTACAAAACAATAATGTGACGCATTACAACTCGATAACGCACCTCGTTACCGCCCGATAACGTGCTTCGTTACTTCCCGACGTCGTGCTTCGTTACTTCCCGACGTCGTGACGCAAAAACTAAATACTGCGATTTGCATCCATTTTTAAGAGCTACAACTTTTGTTATAAATCGGCATTCTGTATGGCCTCCACAATCTCGT
>QKCF01000144.1 GCA_003246935.1 Sunxiuqinia sp.
CACTTTGCGTGTGACTTTGGTAAACCTGTTGATGATCCACATACCGACAATCAGCACGATGATTGCCAGGATTAGTTTCGGGCCGTATTCCAGAATGAGTTCTAAGGCCTTGTCGATGAGATTTTGATAATTTTCCATTGAGCAAAATTAAAGTTGATTAATGAGATGGAAAAGTTACGACGATAATGTCAGGATGGCAAATGATGAGAATACTTTATAATATGAGAAGTTGAATTTCTTGCCCGTTCATTCAGGCTTTGGTTGTTCGGCAAGGGTAAAGCACGAGTTCTGCAAAAACATCGGGGGAGAATAATCGTAGATTAAGTATGAGCATGGAAATCCGGACTAAAGTAGCTGCTACGATAGCCTGAAACGATAAGAAATCCATTATGAAAACACGACTTATCCCGTTGGTTCTTTTGCTGCTTGTCGGTATGGGAAGTATTCCAAACAGGCTGACTGCAGTTGAAAGCGAAATTCTTTCACTGAGCCCGTTGAAAGGAAAGATTAAAAACAATCGTTATACAGCACCTGACAAATCCTTTTCTGTAGCTGTTCCACATGAAAAAGGAACTTACGAGTATCGGTATATGCAGGTGAACGAGCAGTTTGGCAATGGAGGAAGATATGTTAGTTTCGGGCCTGCCGCCTTTGATCAGTGTATTTATCGGTTGGAAATTATTTCGCGGGTTGCTCCCGACGGGAAAACATTGAGCTTCGATGAATTTATCCCCCAAATTGTAACTGGTTTCAAGGCACTAATGAATGATGCTTATGGTGCGGCGCCTTCGGAGATCCAAAAAGAACAGCTGACGATCCAGGCGAAAAATGCCTATCACTACCGGCTGAAACAAGTTATTGCTGGTGATCAGTCAGGAGTACTGGTTCTTGGTAAGGATGGATTTGAAGGGGAAGAACAGGCAGTTATGCACGAAGTTTACCTGGTTGATTTTGGAGCTAATGTCGTTCTTGTTGCTGTTCAAATCCCTGAAGAGTTAGGGCAGGAAGGCGGGTTAACGCCGGGAGCTTTTGCGGAGTCTGTCGTTGTTTATTAGATACGGGGGCTACTTTTTGCACCTTCGTTATCTGCCTGGTTTTATTGACATAAAAAGCAAAAAAGGAGAAAACCGTTGTAAGACTTTCTCCTTTCTAAAATTTGTTTATCGAAGTTTATTGAACCGCAGGCACACCTGTTTTGGTGCGAACCACTTTTATAATTTTGCCATTGGCGTCGTAATTCAGGCTGTCTACACAAACACTGCGGCGGAAGGGGCCTCCTGTTGGTGTGTCAGCTGTATGATAGAAAATGTAATCCTGTCCTTTAAAGGTGATTATTGCCTGGTGGTTAGTTGGCGAATTAGCGATGGTGTCGTTAATTACACCTTGGTATTCCCAAGGGCCGGTAATGCTTTTCGATGTTGAGTACTCGGTTGTTGATGGGTAATGTGCAGCGTACGAGAAATAGTACGTGTCGCCTTTCTTGTGAATCCACGGTGCTTCAAAAAAGTTGGTGGCTTCAACTGTGTGCACAGGGCCGTCAGTTTCAATCATGTTGTCTTTCAACTTCACATAGCGGGCTTCGTTCCACGACCCCCAATACATGTACACTTGTCCGTCGTCGTCAACATAAACTGCCGGGTCAATATTCAGTACAACCGAGTTTGCTGTTGTGTCGCAAATAATCGGGCTGCCCAGCGCATCTTTATAAGGTCCCAGCGGGTGATCGGCTACCGCTACACCAATACCAAATCCTTCGTGGGTAATCGCTGTGCTGTCTTTCAACACCATGGGCACGTACCACCAGAATTTACCATGATTCTCCACTACGTGTCCAGCAAAAGCATTGTGCGATGCCCAAGCAAAATCTTCAACGGTAAGCTTTATGCCGTGATTTGTCCAGTGGGCCATGTCGGGGCTGGAAAAAGCGTACCATTTTTTCATCAGGAAGCCATCTTCACCCTGAGGAATCTCGTCCGAGCCGGTAAACAGGTAAACTGTGTCGTTATAAACCATGGCGCAAGGGTCGGCCGTTAAAGGATCCTGAAATAGCGGGTTGCCGCTGTATTCAACTTTGGGAGCCTGGCAGGCAACAAACAATAATCCGGCTGCGCCAGCTAGTAACTGTGTTATTTTCTTCATTTATTATCGGTTTGAATTTGTTTTTTCGGTTGTGTTGATTTCGGATTGTGATGTTAGGTCACGAAAATAGCAAATTAGGCCTGTTTACGGGAGCACAGAATGACACAAGAGGTGGATAAATACGGAAAACGATGGCATTTTGATTTTTCAACTGCCGATTTCTTTTGTTTCTTTACAGCTCAAATAGGCTGTAATAGAAACTACTAATTACTCAAAATACTAAAAATGAAAACGTTTTGTTTAACCATTTTACTACTAAGCAGCGTTCTCGCTCAAGCCCAGCGAGCGGAATTTGTCCTTGAGAAAGGATGGAAGTTCAGCAAGGGCAATTTTGAGAATGCAGCACAAGTCAATTTTGACGATTCAAAGTGGGAGTCGGTGTCTGTTCCGCACGATTGGGCAATTTACGGTCCTTTCGATAAGGAAGTGGACAAACAAGTTGTGGCCATCACCCAGAATAACGAAAAAGAGGCAACCGAAAAGACCGGTCGTACAGGTGCTTTGCCATACATTGGTGATGGTTGGTATCGGACGAACTTTAGCTTACCTCAGTTGGACAAAGGTAGTCGGGTTCTGGTTGTCTTTGAAGGAGCTATGAGCGACCCGGAAGTATTCGTAAATGGCGATAAAGCCGGCGAATGGGGCTACGGCTATGCGTACTTTGATTTAGATATTACCGACTTGGTGAAAGTGGGCCGCGATAATTTGCTGGCTGTGCATTTGTCGCCAAAGCCCTTGTCGTCGCGATGGTATCCGGGTGCCGGGTTGTTCCGCAAGGTGCGAATCGTAGTGGAGCCTAAAAATCACTTTCAGTTGTGGGGTACGTTCGTTACAAGTCCTTTTGTTACCGACAGTCTGGCACAGATCAATATCAAAACAAAAGTTACCGGGCTGAATCTGCGTTTGGAAACTTCGATTAAAGATGCTGCCGGAAATATTGTGGCATCGGGTACAACGAAAACGCTGTTCGGTGACGAGTTCGAGCAAAACATTGCCTTGGAGAATCCGCAATTGTGGAGTCCTGAGTCGCCGGTATTGTATTTCGTAGAGTCGAAATTGTATGATGAGGATGGTCAACTGCAGGATGAGCAGGCTACCCGCTTTGGAGTGAGAACGATTTGTTATAAAGCCGGCGAAGGTTTTAAGTTGAATGGTGAAGTTCGCAAGTTTAAAGGCGTTTGCCTGCACCACGATTTAGGGCCTTTGGGGGCTGCAGTCAACAAAGCAGCGCTGCGTCGCCAGATTCAGATCATGAAAGATATGGGCGCTAATGCTATTCGCAGTGCACATAATATGCCGTCGATGGAGCAGCTGGCGCTTTGCGACGAAATGGGGATGCTATTTTTGGCTGAAAGCTTCGATGAGTGGAAAAAGCCGAAAGTGAAAAACGGTTACAACCGCTTCTTCGATGAGTATCACGAAAAAGATATAGTGAATCTGGTCGATGCTACACGCAATCATCCCTGTATTGTGATGTGGAGCAGTGGTAACGAAGTTCCCGACCAGCATGGGAGCGAAGGGGTAAAACGCGCCAAAATGTTACAGGATATTTTCCACCGCGAAGATCCGACTCGTCCGGTAACGGTAGGTATGGACCAGGTGAAAGCGGTGATGGAATCGGGTTTCGGAGCAATTATGGATGTTCCGGGATTGAACTACCGGACACACCTTTACGAAGAAGCTTACGATCGTTTCCCGCAAGGCTTGCTGTTGGGATCGGAAACAACGTCAACGGTTAGCTCCAGAGGTATCTATAAATTCCCGGTTGAGAAAGCCGTCGGGAAAATGTACGATGACGGACAATGTTCATCTTACGATTTGGAATATTGTAATTGGAGTAACCTTCCGGAAGATGACGCCGTTTTGCAAGACGATAGAGATTGGGTGATCGGTGAGTTTGTCTGGACCGGTTTTGATTATTTGGGTGAGCCTACGCCGTACGACAACTACTGGCCATCGCGCAGCTCGTATTTCGGTATTTGCGATTTGGCAGGCTTGCCGAAGGACCGCTATTATTGGTACAAAAGTCGATGGAATACCGGTGAATCAACCTTGCACATTTTGCCGCACTGGAACTGGAAAGGGATGGAAGGCGATACAATTCCGGTTTTTGTTTACACCAGCTACAAGAGTGCTGAGCTGTTTGTAAATGGGAGGAGCATGGGTGTGCAGACCAAAAACAACGACTCGAAACTGGAGCGCTACCGCCTGATGTGGAACAACGTGGTTTACGAACCGGGTGAGTTGAAAGTAGTCGCTTTTGATGATCAAGGAAAACCCGCAGAAGAAAAAGTGATTCGCACATCAGGTCAGCCCTACCGGATTGTCCTCGAACCGGATCGGTCGACAATTGATGCGGACGGCAACGACATCAGTTTTGTGACGGTGTCGGTAGTTGACAAAAACGGAATCCCTTGTCCAACGGCAACAAATCAGCTTGACTTTAAAGTTGAAGGTGCAGGTAACTATCGTGCAGCTTGTAACGGTGATGCTACTTCGCTGGAGGTATTTCATTTGCCAACGATGAAGCTTTTTAGTGGCAAGCTGGTTGTATTGGTACAAAGTACGGAGAAAGCCGGAGATATTACCCTCCAGGTAAAAGGGAAGGGCCTGAAAGTCGGAACGGTGAGGATTGAATCAAAATAGCGATTCAACAAAATTCTTTTGAAGAGATAGGGTCCCCTGATTCGTTCATTGCAATGGATCAGGGGACTTTGTTTTTCCGTGAATCCCTTTGTTAGAAGCTTGTTAAAATGCCTTAATTTCAGGATCGAATTGGCGACAGTTGAAAGAATGTACTATCTTCGCAAACATAAAAATTGAAATTAGGAATAAGAAGTGAGATGAATTGCTATTGTTATTCAGTTTGTTAATAGCTGAATTGCGTTGGGAAGAATACAAGGAAAAGGAGAGTTTCAATTTTTGAAAACAAGCAAAACAACAAGAAATTATAGAAACAGGTCTACGACCTGAAATGAAATCATTGAGAAGATGAAGAACTACAAAATGCTTAATAATATCACCGGATGGGTGGTATTTGTTATAGCTGCGATCACTTACCTGTTGACCATCGAGCCGACAGCAAGTTTCTGGGATTGTGGCGAGTTTATCACTACCTCATTCAAATTGGAAGTTGGCCACCCTCCGGGTGCTCCTTTTTTCATGATTTTAGGTCGCTTCTTTACCCTGTTTGGCTCTCCGGAGCAGGCCGGTAGGTTAATGAATGCCTGGTCTGCAGTAGCCAGTGCCCTGACAATCCTGTTTTTGTTTTGGTCAATCACTCACCTGGCCAAGAAGATGATTAAGTTCGAGGGAGAACCCAGTTTGGCGCAAACCATTGCTGTTTTGGGTAGTGGCGCCGTTGGTGCTTTAGCTTACACTTTCTCGGATACCTTCTGGTTTTCAGCTGTTGAGGCGGAGGTGTACGCAACTTCATCGTTATTTACAGCCATTGTATTTTGGGCAATTCTGAAGTGGGAGAACGAGGCTGATGAGCCGCGGTCAAACCGCTGGATCATTTTCATTGCCTACATGGTGGGCTTGTCAATTGGCGTTCACTTGTTGAACCTGTTGGCAATTCCGGCAATTGTATTCGTTTATTATTTCCGCAAATATAAAGTAACCAAACAGGGTGTGGCAATTAGTTTCGTTGCCTCATTGGTATTACTTGGAGTGGTGATGTACGGAATCATTCCGGGAGTAATCACTGTTGCTTCCTGGTTCGAGTTGGCCTTTACGAATGGAATGGGGCTTCCGTATAATACAGGTGCAATCATTTACACCTTCTTATTGATTGGTTTGCTGGTGCTCGGCATTTGGTATACTTACACCAAGAAGAAAGCGCTGTTGAACACGATCCTGGTTTCGGTAACTGTAATCCTGATCGGTTATTCATCTTTCGCGATGATTGTAATCCGTTCTTCTGCCGACCTTCCGATGGATCAAAACAGCCCGGACAACGTCTTCAGTTTGTTGAGTTATCTGAACCGCGAACAGTACGGTGAACGTCCGTTGGTGTTTGGACAATATTACAATACGCCGTTGGACAGCCGTACGCCATACGTGAAAGACAAAGAATATTACATCAAAAAAGATGGAAAATATGTGGTGGCTGATGTTCGTCAGAAACCACAATATGACTCAAGTTTGACGACTTTCTTCCCGCGTATGTGGAGCCGCCAGCCAGACCATATCGAGGATTATAAAGCTTGGGCCGGTATTGAAGGAAAGCCGGTTACAATTACCGGTGACGATGGCAAACCGCAAACAATTATGCAGCCGACGTTTGGCGAAAACCTCACTTTTTTCCTGCGTTATCAGGTTGTGCATATGTACTTCCGCTATTTTATGTGGAACTTTGTCGGGCGTCAAAATGATCTTCAGGGGAATGGCGATCCACTGAACGGCAACTGGATCAGCGGTATCAATTTTATCGATTCAGCACGTTTGGGAGATCAAACAGATTTGCCTGATAAATACAAAAACAACAAAGGTCGGAATACTTATTTCTTCCTTCCATTGCTTTTGGGATTGATAGGTGCCTTTGTTCATTATCAACGTAATCAAAAAGATTTCTGGGTGGTAATGTTGCTCTTCATCATGACGGGTCTGGCAATTGTTGTTTACCTGAACCAGTACCCACACCAGCCGCGTGAACGTGACTATGCATACGCAGGTTCGTTTTATGCATTTGCCATTTGGGTAGGTTTGGGTGTACTCGGATTATATGAGCTGTTAAAAAAGAAAGTGCCGGGAACAGTTTTGGCCGGTGCATTAACGGCAATTTGCCTTCTGGCAGTGCCTGGACGTATGGCCGCTGAAAACTGGGACGATCACGATCGTTCGGATCGCTATACTTGCCGCGATTTTGGTGCGAACTATTTGAATAGTTGTGATCCCAATGCTGTGATATTTACGAATGGCGATAACGATACATTCCCATTGTGGTACAACCAGGAAGTTGAGGGTGTGCGCACCGACATGCGCGTGTGTAACCTGAGCTACCTGCAAACTGACTGGTATGTCGATCAAATGAAGCGTAAGGCTTACACTTCTGAACCGCTGCCAATCAAATTCACCCACGATCAGTATGTACAGGGTACGCGTGATGTGGTTTACTTGATGAACGACCCGCGTTTGAAGGGGCCGGTTGAGTTGTCGAAAGCAATGGATTTCGTTCGCGATGAAGATCCGCGTACGAAGTTGACGCAAGCAGATAATGCAGCTTATATTCCATCGAAAAAATTATTCCTGAAAGTGGATAAGGAAGCGGTAATCCGTAACAAGGTTGTTCCGCCTGATATGTACGATCAGATTGTTGATACCATCTTCATTGACCTGAGTGGTAAAAACTACCTGGTGAAGGACGAGCTGATGGTGCTCGATATGTTGGCAAACTCAAACTGGGATCGGCCGCTATACTTTGCGATCACTGTTGGTCGCGATAAGTATATGGGCTTGGAAGACTATTTCCAACTGGAAGGTTTTGCTTATCGTTTTACTCCTGTAAAAACGAAATCGAATGGCTTGTATATCGGAACGGTAAATACCGAGAAAATGTATCAGCACATGATGCAGGATTTTAAATGGGGTAATATGAACGAACCGAATGTGTACATCGACGAAAATAACCAGCGGATGATGATCAATATTCGGAACAACTTCAACCGCTTAGCTGAAAGCTTGATTAAAGAAGGTAAGAAAGATTCAGCTATCCAGGTACTTGATCGTTGTTTGGAATTGATCCCGAAACAAGTCGTTCCTTACAATTATTTCTCACAGCAAACTGCGGGCAACTATTTTGCAGCCGGAGCGATTGAGAAAGGTGATACGTTGATGCGCGATATTGTGAATGACTATAAAGCTGAAATGAATTTCTACCTGAATATGGACAGCGATCTTCAGGCTTCGGTTGACGAGGAGATGCAACGTATTCTTTATTTCATGCGCGAAATGGGAATGACGTCTGAGAAGTATCAGCAGACCGAGTTATCGAAAGAAATTACAGACCAGTTTAACGACTTTTTAGGAAGATACAGTAGTCAGCGCCAATGATTTTTGTGAGTCCGAACATTCGGTTGCCTTATTTGCTGACCCGTTTGTTTCGTGGAGCAGTTTTTCGGGTTAAAACCGACAGGAAAGAGGTTTTTATAACCTTCGACGATGGCCCGATTCCGGAGGTGACACCTTGGGTACTTGGTTTCTTAAAGGCTGAAGGGTTGAAAGCGTGTTTCTTTTGTGTTGGTGAAAACGTGCAGCGAAACCCGGAGCTATTTGAGAAGGTACAAGCAGAAGGACATTTGGTAGGGAATCACACCTTCAACCATATGCAGGGGCTGAAGAATGATGATGCGAGTTATTATCAAAATATTGAAAAGGCTGCGGGCTACATCCCCGGAAGGTTGTTTCGGCCACCCCATGGGTTGTTGCGGATTCGGCAGTTTAAGAAGTTGAAGGCTGATTACCGTTTCGTCATGTGGGACATCATTAGTCGCGATTTTGATAGGCGATTGAAGCCGGAGCAGGTTTGCCAAAATGTGTTGAGAAATGTTCGGCCGGGGTCGGTGATTATTTTTCACGATTCGCTGAAGGCCGAGAAAAATATGAAACAAGCGTTGCCCATGGTCATCCGGGGCTTGCGGGAAAAGGGATTTAGCGTTGGCGATCCTCACCTTCTGTTGGAAGGGAACTAAATCTTATATTTGAACTTGTTAAAACGATTGATATCATGTTGAATATTCTTGTTGTAGGTTCGGGCGGTAGAGAACACGCCATGAGCTGGAAAATCAAACAATCCCCAAAAGTAAACCAGCTGTTTATTGCACCTGGAAATGCAGGTACAGCCGAGCTGGGTGAAAATATCCAGGTTGGTGTTAGCGATTTCGAAGGACTGAAGAAAGTGATCCTTGAGAAAAAGATTGACTTAGTGGTAATTGGTCCTGAAGTTCCGTTGGTTGAAGGGTTGCACGATTTTATTCTGGCTGATGCTGAACTGAAGCAGGTGAAAGTGGTGGGGCCACAGCAAGAAGGAGCAAAGCTTGAAGGTAGTAAAGACTATGCGAAAGCTTTCATGCAACGTCACGATATACCAACAGCAAAATACCTGACGGTTACTAGAGATAACCTGGCAGCAGGCGTAGCTTTCCTGGAGACGATGAAATCGCCTTATGTGTTGAAAGCGGATGGTTTGGCTGCCGGGAAAGGTGTGTTGATCATCGAGGATTTGGCTGAGGCTCAGGCTTCGCTGAAAGAAATGCTGGACGGACAGTTTGGTGCTGCCAGTAGCAAAGTGGTGATCGAAGAGTTCCTATCCGGGGTTGAATTATCTGTTTTTGCCATTACTGATGGAAAAGACTACCAGATTCTTCCGGAGGCGAAAGACTACAAACGTATTGGCGAAGGCGATACCGGTTTGAACACCGGGGGAATGGGAGCTATCAGCCCGGTTCCTTTTGCCGATGATACTTTCATGCGGAAGATCGAAGATCGCATTGTGAAGCCAACAGTTGAAGGATTGAAGAAGGATGGAATTCCTTACAATGGATTTGTCTTCTTTGGTCTGATTAACTGCGGTGGCGATCCTTACGTTATTGAGTACAATGTTCGTATGGGTGACCCGGAAACCGAGGCCGTAATGTTGCGTATCAAATCCGATTTCGTGGATTTGTTGATGGCAGCAGCTGAAGGTACCATGAGCGAGCAAAAAATTGAAATCGACGAACGTTCGGCGGTGACTGTTATGCTGGTTAGCGGCGGTTACCCGGGCGATTATACAAAAGGAATTGTGATGAGTGGCTTTGATGCGACGGAAAACAGCATTTTGTTCCACGCAGGTACCAAGCAAAAAGGCACTGATGTTGTGACCGATGGTGGACGTGTACTTGCCATTAGTTCTTATGGTAGCGATATGAAAGCCGCTTTGGCTCAGTCGTACGCCAATGCTGAGAAGATTAATTTCGAAGGAAAATATTACCGCAAAGATCTGGGATTCGATTTATAAGAATCCCGGGTTTTCCCCATAAAGGAAAGTCGTATATTCGAGAATGGTATTAAGGTTTCTTAAAACAAATCAGGCTTATCATTTCATAACGATCCCTCTGTTCGTTTTGATTCTGTGGTTTCGTGCTTACATCGAACCGGAGAGTTTTTACTTCTTCGAAGGGGAGGACCAAATGCTCCTTTTCAGGCCTTTTGCAGCCTTGATTGAGTCATCTGCCTTAGTCGGCAACCTGCTTACAATAGGAATGGCCCTGATTTTGGCGTTTTTGATCCTGCGATTAAATACTGTTTATTCGTTTATTCGTGTTCGGACTTTTCTGCCATCAAACTTGTTTGTTTTAATCCTTAGCGGGTTAATTACGATCCATAGTTTGCACCCGGTTTATTTTGGCACGTTGTTTCTTTTGCTGGCCATCAATAGGATTTTTGGGGCTTACGAAATCAAGAAACCGAATTCGAATGCCTTCGATGCCGGTTTCCTTATCGGTCTCGGATCTCTTTTCTATTTCAACTTAATTTTCTATTTCCCGATTGTTTGGATTGGCTTTGTTTTGATTCGGAAGAATCCCGAGTGGCGAAATTTTGTCCTTCCTATCATCGGTCTATCAGTGCCCTGGTTGTATGGTTTTTCCTACTACTTTTTCTCCGATTCGTTACCGGAGTTGGGGCAGGTCATCCGACAGAACTTCGTTACGCCGAATAACTTTCTGCAGGCCAATATCAACTTCCAGATTTATCTGGGGCTGTTGATTTTCCTGACCCTCTTGGGAAGTTATTTTTTAGTTGCTCAAATGGACGAAAAAAAGGTGAGTACGCGTAAATACTTCCAAATCTTCTTCGTCGTGTTTTTGATATCAATAGCGATCTTATTTCTGGTACCATCGGTATCGCAGGAGATACTGGTGATCGTGGCGGTTCCGTTAACCTTCCTTTTTGCAAACTACCTCATCTTTATGCGAATGCAATTTTGGGGTAATTTGTTTGTGTATTTGTTGATCGCGATGGTTATCTACATGCAATTTACGTAGCCGATGGATCGGAATAAGGCAACATTGGCTATCTACGGAATTCAGGATCGCGACGAATATGAGTATCCCTTTTATGTGCACGATCATAACCTGTGCATCATGCAGGACGGGCAGGTTCGCGATTTTGTGCAGCTGGAGCGGGTAAGCCGGCAAAAGCGCGACAATAAGCTTTATTTGAAGCTGGATGATCTTTTGCGGGAGAAAAAATTGTTGGCTGAGGATTTTGATCTGGTTTTCGTGGACAATGTTGTTGGGCGGGCATTCATCAACAAGCAAGGTAATGTGCGGTTTGAAGCACCGATGAATCGCTTACTCGCTGCGGATAAGGAAGAAGGTCGTTGCTGGTGGTTTGGGCGGCAACAGGAGGCTTGGGCCTTAAATCACGAGCTTGCTCATATTTTTACTTGCTTACCGTTTTACGGAAATTTCAAGCCAAATAGTTTGCTGGTTCATTTCGACGGTGGTGCTAGTCAAAGTAACTTTTCAGCTTGGTTGTATCGCAATAAGAAGCTGATTAAGCTTTCTGCTCATTGGGACTATAAATATCTAACGTCAATTTTTAACGCCAATGCCCTGGTGTTTTCAGTGATCGGAGCTAAGCTGAATGAGCAG
>QKCF01000352.1 GCA_003246935.1 Sunxiuqinia sp.
ACATAACGTCCGGCTTCTGCATCCTTGGGTAGGTTGAAATCGCCATTACAAAGGCCTCCTACCATTTTGTATTTGTCCTCATTGATTTTCTCTCCCTCGCTATCGTATAGTGCGACTATCAGATTATCACTTACCGATCCAAGTCCGACAACTGATGGATTACTTACAAAAGCACTAAACCAGACGATCTCGCCGGCACGGTACACATCGCGGTCGGTCTGTACAAATATGGCTTCCGAAGGCAGGAGGTCGAAGTGCTTATCCAGCATGCGGTGAATGCGGTCGGGGTACTCATTTTCCTGGGCGGTTGCCGAAACAACACAAAAAATAAAGAGCAGGCTGATTAAATGTTTCATGGGTGTTAGCTATTGGTTTCTAGTTTCGTTGGCCAACGATTTCAGAGCTTCGCGCAAGTCGTCGGTGGGTTGAATGATATTGTAGTTACCCCAAAATTCGGGGTCGTAATCCTTGATAATCTCCGTAAAAATATCGGAGGCATTAATTTGCTCTTCCTTTGAAAACCGTCGCAAACGAGTTGGCTGGTGGCTGGTAATAAGCAAATCCGATACGCTGTGAAAAACCGAGTTCACTTGATCGTGCCGGCTTCGAACGCGAAAACTAACGGACGAACGTGCTGTGTTCAGATACCAAAGACCTTCAGTTTCACGGTAACTTACCTGGTAGTCCAGCCCCAAGGCCCTCACATTAAAACCTTTTGGCTTTTTCCGGATTAGCTGATTGCGTGCGATACGAATTCCATTTCTAGACAGGCTAAACTTGGCATACACTAAGGCAAAACTTTCCTGATCGACAAACAGTTTACCCTCGTAGGTCAGAAAATCTTCTTTCGAGATTGGTGAAAAATGGATGACGTAAGTTGGTCGCCCGAGGTAATCAATCATAGCTCCGGCCTCGTATCGATAGGACTCCCAATAATCACGATTCAAAAAGGTATCCATGGTTTTCACAACATCTAACTGCGTGGTATAATACGGCCCTCCCTGCATCTTAAAGTCTACCCATTGAAAGGCTTCTACATCCGGACTTTTACGTCCTTTTAAAAAGCGAATTTTATCCTCGCGCAAAGGCTGGCTGTACGAGGCCTTCAGCAACTGAATCACTGCCTCGGAAACATTAATATAGTCACCGTCCTGCATCAACACTTCCCGATAGAAGGCTGTCATCAAGCGGTTTTCATTCGAGTAATTGGAGGCAATGTGTCCCAACATTTGGTCCATCACCCACATTGGCTTAATCGCTCGCACTTTAATCTCGCGCAATCGGATATTTACGGGCTTTAGCAACAGCAACAACGGTTCGCCCGACAGGCTATCGGGTTGCAGTACCATTTGTTCGTAACCCATACTTGATACAACGAGCTTCTCGTTATGGTACTTCGGAGGCACTTTCAATTCGAAATAACCATCTTTATTGGTTATCGTACCAAAGGCTTTATTTAATATTGAAATGCTTGCATAGGCAACAGGCTCGTCATACTCCTGATCGCGAATTTGCCCTTTGATGATCTGATAGCTTAAACCGTCAGTATTTAACCGGTGTTTTGATTCCCTTAAACGAATAACGATTTGGTTGTCGACTTCCTGAACTTCAAATTCCGGCCCCAACAGATCGTTTAGTATATAACGTAGCGACTGTTTCGTGTAGTTGGCTGTCACCAACAAATCAGTATCCAAAATAGTCGGATCATACGAGAAGTTAACTCCGGCTAAATCAGATAGCCTTTCAAATACATGATCGATAGGCTCGCCATTGATTACGATGCTTACCTTCTTGTCTAAAAAAACAGCCTTTTGATCCTGTGCCGTAGCCGAAAAAGCTATGCAACAAAGGATCAGAAGGCTGATTATTTGGTGGCATTTTAACATTAAAAGACTTTCTCAAGATAAAAGGTCGTTTCTATCTCCTGCCCCTCCCGAAGAACCGTCATATCGATTTTACGGTCTTCCTTACTCATTAAAATCAAATTTATATCATTTAATGATAAACTTTTATTACTTGAATGATTTAACGATAAAATTTGATCGTTTTCCTGTAATCCAGCACGGTCGCCTGGTGAACCTAATCGAACCTGATCGATGGTAAAAACCGGCATCCCGGGGAAAGGATTCGAGATTTCGAGCCCGCTCATATTGTAATTGAACTCATCTTTGACTTTGCTTGTCGGGCGTAATTTAATCTGGCTGTTCGGATAATCGATCGTTACATAAAACCGCCGTAAGATCTCGGCTCCCAAAGTTCCGTTCCGGTCGTCACGGATAATCTGATCAACCAACTCTACCTCGGGAAACGAGACAATGGGCTCTGTAAGAATGAGCGGACCAACCCAAATGCCTCCAATACGACCTTTTTTACCGTACAAATCACCATTCAACCCTCGTCCCAGAAAGGTTTCGATATTTTTATCAGGCAAATTAATGCGATCATCCGAGCTTGTTGATAGCCAAATGGCATCGCTGGCACCTGTATCGACTAACAATTTTACAGGCACATACTCATTTTTATCTGTCACAATTGTGGTTCGTACATAAGGCTTGTTGTACTCAAAGTGAATAGGCATCACAATATCCCGATTAATCACCCGGTCGCGGTAATACTCGGGCTTAGTCAGTGTCAATTTCTGATTATCGTAATCAATCTCAACTACAAAATCTTTAAACAAGTCGAAGCCAATCAGTCCGTGAACCGGCAAACCCAAAATCTGCGAAATCTGGAAATGCTCGTCAATAATCATCTGCACCTCCTGATTGTAAGAAATTAGCCCGGAGCCAATTTTCATGGTGTTGTTCCCGGAACGATAAGCCGTTAAACTTTCCCCCTCACCCAAGCCGGAGATTTCAACCGGCCGCATATAGTTCAAATTTAATTTATCGACAAAGGGTAATTCAGTAATAATTGGGAAACGCACACCTGTATCCAGGATAAAATTCAACGTATCAGACTCGTTAATAATAACCGGAATAATAATCAGGTTACTAGCTGACTTAAAATCAATTGTAATACTTTTTGAACGCTTATCGAGAAACTCGAAACGATTTTTCCCAGGTGTAAACTTCACCTTCTGCTCGTAATCAAGCGATTCTCTCAATGGCACATAATCCCGCACGACCAAGATGTTGTCCTCAATTTCAAAAATCAGAAAATAATCTTTCATTAGTCGTTGCAACACTTCGCGAATGGGCACATTCGAAATATTGAGGCTAACACTTTTTCCTTCAACCAATTTTGCGTTATAGGAATAATCGAGTTTGAAATACTCACAAATCCTCTTAATAACATCAGACAGCGGTTCCTCATCGGCAACAATACTGATGTTTTGATCCAAAATTGACTTTACCGGCTGATCGTTTTGTGCTAAAGCTGTAAACGAAGCGAACATCAACAGGACTATCGCCAGCACAGCAACCATTCTCCCACTCCATCTTTTCGTTTTCATAGCTTTATTGGTTTTCTGTTTCTATTTTTTCATAAGGAGGTAAACACCTTCATCAGTTTGGTCAACTTCCAGATTATGCGTCATGGCTATAACCTCCAAAATAAACCGGATTGACCGGTCATCAAATCGCGCAGTCAGCAACAGCTGTCCCATAGCAGGATCAGCCGTCGCAATTTGCACCCTGTACACTTTGTTTAACTGTTCTATAACGTCTTCGAGACTTGTCTTATCAAATACGAATGAATGCGTCTTCCAGGCCAGAAAATTCTGATCGTTATTTGGTTCTTTGGTGAAAGCCGGAGCATTCTTTGTCAAAACCCCCCGTTCACCGGGAGTGAGAACAACGTTTTCATCCTTGGCCTCTGTATCATTCGCCGAAACCTGCACTCTCCCGGCTTCGACAACGACCGCTACTTCTCCGGAACTAGGAAAAGCATTCACATTGAAACTGGTACCCAAAACCTGGATGTGAGCACGGCCAGCCCGGATAATAAAAGGCTTCTCTGGATTTGCATGAACTTCAAAAAAAGCTTCCCCTTCAAGTTCTACTTCCCTGAAATTACCTTCAAACTGATCCGGGTAACTCAGATGGCTTCCAACGTTCAATGTTACAACCGAACCGTCAGCCAATTCGATTTTTGTCAAGCCGAAGTCATTCGTCGAGGCCAACTCTTCCCTTGCGTTCAAGCGATCACCCTGGTTCGTCCAAATAACCGCCGAACCAACGAGCAAAACCAAAGCAACAATAGCTGCCACCCGCATCCAAACTCGTTTAATTCGAAAAACACCTGGCTTTGCGCCGACGTGCATTTCAGCTTCAACAGCTGGGTAATCCAAATTTGCAGAAAACCGCTTTTGCTTAAAATGAAGATCGATCCGGCGAGCTGTTTCACGGATCTGTTGCAATTCGTCAGCCTCCCACTCCGTCGGTTCCGGTTGGGTTTTATCGGGAGCCTGATCATCAAACAGCTGTTTGGCCAGTGCTGCCCATTTTTCGGTGGTATTGTCTCTGTTTGTTCCCATTTGTTCTTAAGACAAGAAACACAGAGAAACACCCTGAAGGAAAATCAAAAATATTTTTTGACAAGACTAAATCCGATGAGCAAATGCCGATACTCTTTTAAATCCTCCCGCAATTGCTGCAATGCCAGCCCCATTTGTGTCTCCACTGTTTTAACCGATATTTGAAGTTGCTCGGCGATTTCACGATAGCTGAGACCTTTTTCCCGGCTCATCTTAAATATTTCACGTCTTTTTGCCGGAAGTGCATTGATACTCACTTCTATTTTTCGGTGTAAATCAACTTCCATGTAATACTGACTCGGCTGGATTTCAATTTTCTCGGACATGACCTTGTCCAAATATTTTTGCTCCACTTTTTGATGGTTTGTCCAATTGATTAGTTGATTTTTTACAGCGCGAAACAAGTAGCTTTTGACCGAACTATGTACCCGAATCTGGTTTCGCTTTTCCCAAAGCTGAACAAACACTTCCTGCACCAGTTCCCGGCTTTGCTCTTCGTCATTTAAAAACTGAACAGCAAACAGACACAAGGCAGAATAATAGCGATGAAACAACTCGCTGAACGATTTTTCATCATCTTTGATCAATTTCGAGAAAAGTTCAAGATCGGTTTGTGTACTCATTTGCTTAGAAAAAAAAGATGCCGAATACCAAAGATGGCTGAAAACCTTTAAAACCAAGCCTTTGTTTGTATATTTTTCAACATAAGCAAAGATTCTATATTCGTATAATCCTGAAACTCGATCCTATGCAAAAAACAACGTTACCTTCCAAATTCAGCAGGCCCTTTTGGGTAGCCAACTCGGTTGAACTACTTGAGCGTTTAGCCTATTATGCCGTCTTTATAGTAATAACCATCTACCTTTCCAATGTTTGGGGTTTCTCCGACATTGAAGCAGGATGGATTAGCGGCGCATTTTCAGCAACGCTCTACCTCCTGCCTACTTTTGTTGGCGCTTATGCCGATAAAATAGGTTTTCGAAAAGCCATCATCATAGCGTTCTCTCTCCTGACCATTGGCTATGCAGGGCTGGGCATTTTGCCAACCCTCCTTGAAAGTGCCGGCCTTGTAAGCTATGGTATGGAGACGACATTTAACGGATTAAACACAAGTGCATTGCGTTGGACTATTGTCCCGGTTATGGTTTTAATCGTAATTGGAGGATCGTTTATCAAATCGGTGATTTCGGGAACAGTTGCCCGCGAAACAAGCTCCGAAACCAGAGCACGCGGTTATGCAATTTTTTACATGATGGTCAACATCGGTGCATTCATTGGGAAAACAGTGGTTGATCCACTTCGCAAAAGTCTGGGGGACCAAGGGCTCGTCTATCTGAATTTCTTTTCGGCAGCAATGACCGGTTTAGCATTAATTTCTGTTTTCTTCCTGTACAAATCAGTAAAAACCGAAGGTGAAGGAAAATCATTCCGTGAACTCGGCTCTGGATTGTTGAAAGTAATAAGCAATGTAAAACTGCTTGTCCTAATCCTGATTATAAGCGGATTTTGGATGATCCAGAGCCAAATGTATGCGACCATGCCCAAATATGTCATCCGGATGATTGGTCAGCATGCGTCACCCGGTTGGTACGCCAACGTGAATCCCTTGGTAGTATTTTTACTCGTTAACCTGGTGACGACCATCATGAAGAAATACACAGCCTTGCGCTCAATGACAATCGGCATGCTAATCATTCCGCTATCTGCCTTAATCATGTCCATGGGCACACAGATTGGTAAAGAAGAAGTGCTTGGCTTGCATCCGGTCGCCTTCATGATGATCGTTGGTATCGCATTCCAAGCCGTAGCCGAATGCTTTATTTCACCCCGCTACCTGGAATATTTTTCCCTCCAATCTCCGAAAGGTGAAGAAGGTCTTTACCTGGGATTTAGTCATCTTCATTCGTTCATGTCGTACCTATTAGCCTTTGGTCTTGGTGGTTATTTGCTCGATAAATACTGCCCGGATCCAAAATTATTTGACTCTGCTGAAACCTACCAGGTAGCAACCGCTCACGCTCATTACATTTGGTATGTATTCGTTGGTATCGGCTTAATTTCAGCACTGGCACTTCTCATTTACGGCTATCTAACCAAAGAAAACAAATTTTCAGAAACCTCTACCCAAGCGTAGATTTGAGTTTAAGAAAGAATTTTGAAAAATATTTTCAAACATATATCACTGAATGTCAATATCGAACAAAATAGAACACAAAAACAGGTGAAACTTTTTTCAAATAATGCTTGGAGCGAATAAAAATAGCGCTATTTTTGCATCGCTAATTCAGACAAGGGTAAGCAAATCGAAAGAACGTTTTCCTAGTCAAAATGCCCAGGTGGCGGAATTGGTAGACGCGCTGGACTCAAAATCCAGTGATAGCAATATCGTGCGGGTTCGATTCCCGCCCTGGGTACAAAGGCATCCTTTTCGGGTGCCTTTTTTTGTCAAATAAACTTTGAAGGCTATAGC
>QKCF01000150.1 GCA_003246935.1 Sunxiuqinia sp.
GTATGAGTGGCCTGGGCATGAAACTTCTTCCCGGTGGGTTTGTAGGTCCCATTGTAATAGCCAACCATCACGATTTTGTCTCCTCCATCAACAAATTCCCGAATCTCTATATTGAAATCGTCAATGTAACCGGGGATTTTAGCGAGAACGTTCTCCAGAACGTTATTTACGCCAACAAACTTGCCTTCTCCTTCGACCATTGGCATACCCGTGCATTCTTCCCAAACAATATCCTGATCCCAGGACGCAAGCACCGCCTCAACATTACCTTTCGCAAAATTTTCATAGCCTTCTTTCAAAACATCTAAATTACTCATCCGTCTAATTTTTAATTGGTTTAAACTGGAAACACCTTGAATAGCAATACAAAACTGCCAGATTCGTATTCAAGAACTCATTTTATTCTCTGTTAATTATAGCTTACTGAGATGAACAAGCCGAATCAAACAAAACTGCTGAATTCAACTTGCTCATCTCATCTGTAAGCGTTATGGTTTGTTGGATCTATTCTTCCTTAGAAGTGCGTCCGCCATGGTCACCAATCAGAACCCACTTACCGTCTTTCTTCATCAAAATATCGGTCCACTTGCCGGAACGCGCTTTATTCTTTCCGGTTTCGCTGTCTTTTACAACTTCATCATAGAAATAGTCAACGAAAGCAAAGTCGCCTTTAACCCAAATTGCTACAGGCGAAAGTGTGTAAAACACGACTTTGCCGCGTTGCATTCCATACTCGATCCACTTCCCTGTACTCTCTTTGCCTTGAGGAACTTTCGACTGATATTCCCAGCCCTTATAACTTTCATCAAAATAAGCCAGAAACGCCTGAGCATCTCCACTGGCTGAAGCTTGCCAATATTTTTCGACGCCGGACCAAACATCTTGTTGCTCTGCAGTCCATTGTTGCGCATAACTGGCATTAGTTGCCAATAACGTAACGAGAGCAACGATTGAAATAGAAAGATAGATTCTTTTCATTGCGTTGTAGTTTAAATGAATAAATAAGTCTAATTATTGAAATAATTCCATTCATTTCCACGAGAGATTAATTCAATTTCAATTGATTGAGTATGATTTTTGGAATTGTATGCGAAGGGTAATCATTCGCTACTACGGCAAAAGCAAGGGAAACGGTTACATCAAATCATACAAATTTGTCCGATTATTTTTTTCCACGTAATCCCCCAGCTCTTAAACAAAAAAAACAGGCAATCGGACGATATCCAATTGCCTGTTCAATATGGTGAAAGGTGCTAACGTAAATGCGTAAGACCTATTTCTTAATCAGCTCTTCAATTTTGATCACTTTTATCTCCTTCGCCGACTCGCGACGGAATAACAACATAGGCGCCGATACCCCTAGCGAAAGCGCCATCAATACAAATAGTGCTTTCAATCCATTATTCACGGTGTCGTGCATTAACGTTTCGTAAACAGAAGGATCAACATCGCCGGTAAGACGAATAATCCCCAACATCATACGGTAGGCAAAAGCCCCCGGAACCATCGGGATGACTGAAGGGATAGCAAACACAAAAGGCGGAGCGTGTCTGAAATGCGCAGCATAAATACTCAGGAAGCCTACTAACATGGCACCAAAAAACGATCCTAATATGATACCGCCTCCCAACTTCATGGTCAGGAATTTTAAACTACCACCTAAAGCGCCAAGTAGAAATATCACCCAAAGCGTACGAATTGGCACGTTAAATAAAACGGCAAAGCCAACCGCTGCAAAGCCTAACCAAATCCACTTCTCTAAAAAGGATATCCATTCCATCGTCTTAAAAATTATAGATTAAAATAGCGCACAACATACCTAAAGCAATTGCAAAAGCAATCATCAAACCGTTCATTCCGCGAACAAGCCCGTTCATAATATTACCATCCAATAAGTCCGAAAGCGAGTTGATTAGCGGAATACCAGGGATTAAATAAAGTACTGAGGTCGCAAACGCATGCTCCGGCGTCGTTCCAAGTTGAAATTTAACCGAACTTCCTGCAATTAAACAGGAGGTAAACGATGCGAAAAAGATACATAGGTATGCGTTGAATCCTTTTTTGACAGCCTCTTGCCGCACAAACAAGCCACAAAAAGTAGCAACATATGCAACCAGCATTTCAACAACACCGCCACCGAACAAACGACAAAACGACGCTCCGGCCAATGCAACAGTTGCCAGGATTATAATGCGCGGGAAATGTGGCAGGGATTTCAACCGGTTGATTTCATTCCAAATTTGCTCAAAAGTCCAATTCTCTTCAACAACATGCCAACTCATGCGGCTAATACCGCTTACCATTCTGAAGTTTGCACCATGAGGCGAAGTACGTTTCAAGCTACTTTGATAGTAGTCACTCTCGTCGTCGAATATAGTCAGCATCAATGCCCGATGAGTAATTAACAACTCGGCATTATAACCGAAACCTTCGGCTATGCGCATGATCGTCGTTCGGATACGTGCCGAGTTTGCACCGGAAGCCATTAAGAGGGAACCGACCTCCAATAGTATCTTACTTAACTCCCGGATGGGTTTAATATTTGGGTTATCCATAGGTGTAATAAAGTTTGGGTCTGCGAAATAAAAAAATTCTTTGTTGCGGTAACTCATTTTTACACGTCCAACACAAGAATTTAAACTTATCTTATCGAAAAAAGATTCGCATCTACTTTAAACAATTTAGTCCCCCATTCAATCAAATTGTCCGAACTCGACCCAACTCCCTAACAAAAAGCTAATTGTTCTCTCTGCAATAACCAAAGCGTAACATTCAACTAAAAATTTAAAATCTTCGCTGTCAATTTAACACAAAAGCCAAACTAACGACATACATTTTTGTTATATTTGATCTAATGGCAATCATTTTGAAAAAACAGGCCTATTCCAACATCACATTTGCTACAGACTAATACATTATGAGAACGCTATGCCAAAAATCAGTTTTGAAAATTATGACGCTGAGGGATTTTTCGATGAAATGTTTGAGAGTGACAAACAGGTAAAATCTCACTACGCTCTTTTTTATGACCGTATACAAAAGATGGGCATAAAAAAGTTAAACATCTTACAACACTCAACAGACCGGGTTCAACTTTCGCTTGGTATGACGTTCAACGTTTACAGTGATAACCAAGGAATCGAGCGAATCTTACATCTGGACATTATCCCACGAATAATCAGTGGGGAAGATTGGGATTATCTGGAGAAAGGCTTGAAGCAACGGATCTACGCTCTAAATATGTTCATTGACGACATTTACAATGATCAGAAGATTTTGAAGGACAAGGTTATACCGAAGGAGTTAATTTTGGGTAGTCAGACCTACCTGAAGCAGTGTATTGGATTGAAGCCTCCCAAAGACGTATGGGTACACATTACCGGATCCGATATTATACGAGGAGCCGATGGTGGCTATCATGTTTTGGAAGATAACCTCCGGTGTCCTTCAGGAGTATCATACATGCTCGAGAACCGTGAAATACTAAAACGTACTTTTCCTGAAGTTTTCGAACAACTGAGTGTCCGACCAGTTATGAATTACACACACAACCTGAGAGACATGCTTGAATCGTTGTCTCCAACAGGAGATAATTCCATCGCTGTATTAACACCAGGAATTTACAACTCTGCTTATTTCGAGCATGCTTATCTGGCACAGCAAATGGGTGCCGAACTGGTTGAAGGTCGTGACCTTGTCGTAAAAAACGACATTGTTTATAAAATAACCACCAAAGGCTTAAAGCGAATTGACGTAATTTATCGCCGCATTGATGACGATTTTATTGACCCGGAGGTCTTCCGTCCCGATTCACTTTTAGGCACACCTGGCTTATTTAAAGCCTATATGAAAGGCAATGTTGTTCTTGTCAATGCACCAGGAACAGGAGTAGCTGACGATAAAGCTGTCTACGCATATGTCCCTGAAATTATCAAGTATTACTTGGGTGAAGATATGCTTCTTCCCAACGTACAGACCTACATCTGCGATCGTGCTGATGAACGGCAATATGTGATTGAAAATATCGACAAACTGGTCATCAAACAAACCGATGCATCGGGTGGATACGGTATGCTAATTGGTCCAAAATCGACAATAGAAGAACAAAAAGAGTTCGTCGAAAAAATTAAGAAGAATCCCCGAAACTACATAGCGCAACCAACAATCAACCTGTCGCGGGTTCCTACGCTCACTGATGACGGGATAGAAGGGCGCCACGTAGACTTACGCCCTTATATTCTGTATGGTAATGAAATTAAAATAACTCCGGGGGCACTAACCCGCGTAGCCCTGAAAAAAGGTTCGCTGGTTGTGAATTCATCTCAAGGAGGTGGAAGTAAAGATACCTGGATTGTTGATAACATTTAAACCTGAAGAACATGCTGAGTAGAGTTGCAGATGCCATGTACTGGATGACCCGGTACGTGGAACGGGCCGAAAACTATGCCCGCTTTATGGATGTTAGTTTTAACCTGACACTCGAGCTACCACACCATATTTCTGATCAATGGCAACCACTTGTGGTTACTACCGGTGACTGGGATTTGTATCAGTTAATGAATAAAACGATTGACAAACAAAAGGTCATCTACTTCCTGGGATTTGATCCCAAGAATCCGAATTCAATTTACAACTGCATCATCAACGCACGGGAGAATGCCCGGTCGATACGACCGGAAATCACGAAGGAGCTTTGGGAACAGATTAACTACATGTTCTACTTTGTAAAGAACGGTTTACAGAAGAAAGTCTGGCAAAAAAAAGATCCTCGTGCTTTTTTCGAAGAAATAAAAAAAGGCAGCCAACTATTTTGGGGAATTATAGATGCAACCATATCGAGAACTGAAGGATGGCACTTTGGCCGCATCGGGAAATTACTCGAGCGGGCGGATAAAACATCACGTATTCTGGATGTAAAATACCACATGCTACTCCCTTCTCCCACTGACGTGGGCACTCCTGTTGATATTATACAATGGGCAGCCCTGTTAAAATCGGTAAGTGCATACGATATGTACCGGAAAAAGAACGGGAAACTGACACCAGCAAGAATTGCATCATTTCTCATTTTGGACAAAGAGTTCCCAAGATCAATGCTACGTTGCATTAGTCACGCGTCCCTGTCTCTAAAAATGATTTCCGGAAGTGGCTATGGTTATGCCAATGCCGCCGAAAAAGAAATCGGCATCCTCGAATCGCAATTAGAATATGCCGATATTCACGACATCATAGCGAGTGGACTACACGAGTATCTTGATGCCCTTCAAATAAAGTTGAATAACATTCATTCGGCTATTTTTGAGTCATTCTTTTCAATGGAGAACAACTGTTCAAAAATGTAACCAACACCAATTCATATGGCTTTAAAAGTTGTCATTTCGCACAAAACGACATACAAGTACGATCGGTTAATCAACCTTTCGCCACATATTATCCGACTACGTCCGGCGCCGCATAGCCGAACACCAATCGAAGCCTATTCAATTAAAATTAAACCGGAAAACAACTTCTTCAACTGGCAACAGGATCCATTTGGAAACTACCAGGCACGGTTGGTATTCCCGGAAAAAACCAAAGAGTTGTCAATTGACGTTGAAATCATTGCTGATCTAAAAACGATCAATCCATTCGACTTTTTTGTTGAAGAATATGCCGATGAGTTTCCCTTCAAATATGATGAAACCTTGCAGAAGGAACTGGCACCATATCTTGAAATCAAAGAAAATGGCCCGCTTTTAAAAGAATTTCTGAAAACCGTTGACCGATCTGAACGAAAAACCATCTACTTCCTGATCGATTTGAACAAAAAGCTTCACAAATATTTGAACTACACGATTCGTATGGAGGTGGGTGTTCAAAGCTGTGAGCAAACCCTGAAAAAACGATCCGGATCATGCCGCGACTTCGCCTGGTTACTTGTTCAGATTCTGCGACACATGGGATTCGGTGCTCGTTTTGTTTCCGGATATTTGGTACAACTCACTGCCGACGAAAAATCACTCGACGGACCATCAGGGCCAGAGGAAGATTTTACCGACTTGCATGCCTGGGCTGAAGTTTACGTACCCGGAGCCGGGTGGATTGGATTCGATGCCACATCCGGCTTGTTAGCAGGTGAAGGGCATATTCCGCTGGCATGTACTCCCAACTACGAAAGCGCCGCCCCTGTTACCGGATTCACGGATGTTTGCGAAACTGAGTTCTTCCACTCAAACACCGTTACGCGAATTTTCGAATCACCAAGGGTAACCAAGCCCTACACCGAAGACCAATGGACTGAAATATACAACCTCGGATTCGAGGTTGAAAAAGAATTACAGGAACAGGATGTACGCCTGACAATGGGTGGTGAACCTACTTTTGTATCGATTGATGACATGGAATCGGAACAATGGAACACGGCGGCCGATGGACAGCATAAACGAGAACAGGCAGCAGACCTTTCGGCACGATTGCTGGAACGTTTTGGCAAAGGTGGAGTTATGCATCATGCACAAGGCAAATGGTATCCTGGGGAACCACTCCCTCGCTGGCAAATTGGAATATACTGGCGTAAGGATGGTCTACCCGTTTGGAAAAATCCGGCCTTACTGGCATCATTCACCCGTGCATATAAATTGGATGCAGATATACCTGAACGTTTTTTAAAAACACTAACTCAATATCTTGGATTGAGTTCAGAAACAATTCTTCCAGCCTACGAGGATGTCTTTTATTTTCTTTGGGAAGAAGGCCGCCTGCCAGTTGATGTTGATCCGCTGAAATCGGACATGAAAGATCCACTGGAACGGAAACGTTTATCAGAAATATTGAATATTGGATTGGACAAACCGGTGGGTTATGTTCTTCCTTTAAACCGATATAAGAACCGTTGGATAAGCAGTCAATGGGAATTCCGTCGGAATCATC
>QKCF01000015.1 GCA_003246935.1 Sunxiuqinia sp.
AACCGCTCCCAAAAAATTATATATAATCCGGACAAGCGAACACACGAACATAGAAACACTAAAACAGCATAACAAGCGAACACAATAACGAGAATTGATAAACCGAAGCAATAGAGATGACTTTGGTTTGTTAAAAGGGCAGCATCCATTTTTCGTAAAATCGCCTACTCCATCTCCCTTTAGAATACTAAACCTTTTTTCCCAAGTTGCGCCCCTCCCCCAACTTGTTGGGACGAGGTTTTTGTCCGTACGAAAACACATCTTGCCTGGCAAAAAACGCACTTTAAAGAAATCCGAGTTCCAGACACCTTCAACAAATTGAATAACAACCGATTCAATAAATTTCGTGATACATATAACTCAAAAAACAACAAAAAAAGAAGATACAAGGATGCCAAGTTTTCCTGACTACAGTGACTACACATCTTTTAAGCGCTGGTATACTGAGCTTTAAACACGCACCGACCTAGTTTATCATCTGTCTACATTCTGACTACAACTTCTTGATTATTTGTAGTCATGTAGTCACTTTGTAGTCAGCTATGTAGTCATTTGAGAAGTGGCTGTTTTGCCAATAAGTACTAGTATTTTGAAGATGTAGTCAGTTTAGTCACTTAATTTTTGAATTAGCATATTGTCCGCTTTTTAATTGGATATTTCTTCCTGATTCTGCCCTGATCATCTCTCACCGATATGCGTTTTACTCCCTGTTTTGACAGCGCCTCTCCTATTCTTTTAGTTGAAATATAATCTTTCGTAAAGACTTCCAGGTACAGCTTAATTTCACCAGCTGAATAAAACTCGTTTTCGGAGCCTTCAACATCAAAGTATTTGTCAATTAGCTCCATCTCAATTGAAACAGACGTGAATTCCTCATTCTTCTGATTAATCTCTGCCACCTCCTCATCATTAAACCAATACCGAAATCCGGATAAATAAAGATGATACGCCTCAGCGTATGCCTTGGCCAAATCCACTTCTTTGAGCTTTTCTATATTACAGTTTTGAACGCAAAATGACAGAAACCTCCTTGAACCAGTCGCATCGGTAAGAAAGTCATCTCCGTTAACAGTTGCGGCAAACGAAGCTAAATGCGGGCGTGTCATATCAAAAACTGCGAATGGCTTGCGATAAGTGACTTTATCTTTGGTTATCAACTCCTTGATATCATTTTCATCCTTCTTGTTGATCTGTTTTAATTGATCATCGATAATAATTAGGAGTTTACTGTGAATCAAAGCCAGCGTATCCTTACTGTTCGGATCAATCTTTCCGTTGAATTTATACGGGTCCAACTCTGGTGGGATGATTTGATTGAACCAGGTCGTCTTTCTCTTTCCCTGAGCTCCGGTAAAGACTAAACAAGTATGATTCGTACACCGATCCTCATCAAAAACATTGGCGACCAGAGCCACAAACCATTTGGGGAAAACCTTCTTAAAAAAATGATGGTCCTCCTCAGTTTCGAAATCAACAGTATTAATGATCTTCTCAATATTTGTAACTCCGACACATTGAGGTAAATCCTCGATATAACTTTTAATCGGATTCTCTTTTTCTGCAAAATCCGACTCCAACAAGCGCCTCAATGTATCAATCGAAACTTTTATTCCATGGGATTTTATATTGAAGAAAATGGAGTTCAAATAGTAATCTTCAAGAGATATGAAGCAAGGTTCTCCACAACGTTTAAACTCGCTCTTTTCCGTCACACTATTGAAACGAATATCATAATTAGCTCTTAAAAATTCTTTCAAATCTCTCAATCCTCGATCATGTTCCTGCTGCTTAAGTGGAACAACTTTGCCATTTCCTTTCATGATAGATGGAACTTGTGAATTACGCGAATAGAAACTTGATAATTGGATACCAACAGCCAGTTGGATCCGTGGAGTATTCACTTTTTCCGTCTCGCACTCCTCGCGATCGTACTACAAGCCCGCCCATAGTCATGCTTTGGTTTTAACTGATTTTCGGCCCACAGAAGAATCTCTTTGCGAGAAAACACGAGCTTGTTCCCGTAAACTTTTACCGGGATCTTCCCTGTTGATGTCAGTTTGTAGATCTTCGCTTTTGAAGTTGGATATCCGTGCTCTCTCAACACTTCCACTGCATCGTTCAAAGTAATGGAATCGATTGTCTCTTGAGTGGCCGTTTGTTTGGGTAAAACTTTGGAAATAGCATCGGTAATGATTTCCTTCAATTCTTCAGGGGTTGTTACAATAATGTTTGACATTGCTTTCACGTTTTTATTTCTACTTCTTTTTTATTGAACCTAAAAGCAAAATAAAAACACAAGAAACTCATTATCAACACTCCAAATAGCTATACACGATCTTCAATCAAGTATTTTATCCGCCAAAAAGAAGCAAGTAAAGTTTAATTCTTCCACCTAACATTTACATTTTCCATGCAAATTACGGAGCTATACCGGTGATGTAACGTTGATTTATTTCTTTTTTATTGTTTGATTTTCCTTTTGATCTTGTAGCTGTTTCAGTATCTCTTCGGGCGGAAAAACTTCTTTACTAGGATATACACCAGAACGGATTGGGGTAATAAAACCATCTGAAATCCACTTATCCAACGTCGGTCTGGAAATCCTTAACATTCTTACAATTTCTTTTTTGGATGTTACCGGCTCCCCTTCAACCGTTTTTATGAAAGCACTGTTTATTGAGATGTATCTCTTCAGGTTATCTATCGCCTGCTCAATGTTTTGGATTCGAGGGACAATCTTCTTTTTCACTGATATCTCAATGGTTTCCATGTCGTATTCCTCGAAATCAGATCGCTTTCGAAGCTCATCAACAATCTCATTGAAGATAGCAGTATCTCGAGCGAGTATCTTATGGACTTTCCGACGGGCCATTTTCCATTTTTCTATATTGTTCTCTAATTTCCAATATTCTTTTGATAAACACCAACGGACTAACAATAAATTCTAGATAAATAAATATTAGGACGAGATAGCTCCAATGCCTTTTAGTCAAAATTAGTCAGAAAGCTTGCATTCTTAATCCGCTCCTCTTTTTCAAATGAAGCCAGGTAATTCTCAGTTGTCTTGAGATCATTATGACCAAGACTTTCTGAAATATAGGCAATGTTTGAACCGGATCTCTTCAAAACAGTTGCAAAAGAGTGTCTTGCAGAATACGTACTCAGCCCCTCTACGCCGATAGCTTTACCAATTTTTCGAAGCCGACGGTTACAATTACTTATAACATCCCTGGTTCTCGCTTTTATTCTCGCTGGAGATTCATCACCGTTCAGGAAATCAAAGATGTAACTATCCTGACTTTTATCCTTATTTCCCCAACGTTTCATGATCCCCTCCATTTCCGGCGTCACGATCGCTTTAATTTCCTTTTTTACTTTTGCCGTCGTTTTTGTCTTTGCCCGAATAAATGATATCTCTCCATTCTTAATATTAGAACGTTTGAGCGTCAGTATATCTGCAAAGTTTATTCCGTTACAGAGATACGAGAAAAACCACATGTCCCTTGCGTGCTCAATCGCTTCACTCCCGTCGGTATAAGTCACCAATTTTTTAATCTGATGCAGCGTTAATGCCAATTTCCTTCCCTGACCAGTTGGGATCTCATATTTCCCTCTGCCAAAAGGATATTGACTTTCTTTAACAATATGGGCTTCTTTGGCACTATTCATTACAGCCCGAATTGCGCGACATCTCATTCCTACCGTAGTGTATGACTTGCCTTCCTTCAGCAGATGTTTCTCAAATTTGCGTAACCAATCCGGAGTAACAGAATCGAACCCAATATTCTTGCCCGCAAATTCCTCAATACTCTTCAATGTATAGCTATAATATTCACTACTATTAATCTGTTCATTCTCTAATAGGGTCTCGATTTTTAATTGAAAAGCTTGATTTAACGTATCACCCGAGTTCTTTCCAAGGTAACTATTCAACGCAGTCAGAGAAAAACCGTCTTCCCGTTCCAATTTTATGACAGCGTCTTTTACTTTATCGAACGAATACTGAATATCACTACGAACTGAGATCTTATTCCGACTTCTTGTTTCCGGCAATTTCTCCCAGTCATCTATACTCATCTTCTTTCCTGTAGCATAGTATTTTCTTACTCTGTTAAAAGTTACACGTATCTTTACGGGGAATATCTCGCCTTTCATTTCTTTTCGTTGATCAAGAATTGAAGCGATTGTGATTCCATTATTTGCATAAGTAAACATGGCCTTCTAATTATTCTGTGTGCGACAAAAATTTGCACACAATTTGCACACAAAATTAGTCTATCCGTCAAAATGAAGCAAATAAAAAATCACTAACAGAACCACACAAACACCTACCAAACTGAACATTAGCAGCAAAATACAAAACGATAAAAATAGAAGAAAACAGATTTTATTTAATTCATAATCATGAGGTCGGCGGATCATGCCCGCCTCTCGCTACTTAATTATTAAAGAGTTACAAGTTTTATTTCTTGTAACTCTTTTTTATTTGCACACAATATCTCCTACCTCTTCATCTCCGATTCGAAAAAAAACGGAGGACAAATAGCCTTGAAAAATAATTTCTGAATAGACGTGCCAACTCGCAGGTAAAGCAATACAATTCACCGCATCTATTTTTTAAAGACATCATAAAAATACCAACTTAGTAGAAAAGCCAAATTGACTCAAGTGTAGATAGAACTACTTGAGAATAAAGCTTATTGTTTTTGTATCCCACGAGTTAAATCCAATTTCGAGTCGAAATTCGCCGGATTCAGCCTGATACTCCAATGCAGAATTAAAGAACTTTAGATCATCGATGGCAATTTCAAATCTGACAGTTTTAGTTTCTCCCGGTTTAAGTAAAACTTTTTGAAAATGTTTTAGCTCTTTTTGAGGACGAGTAACCGAAGCCACCAAATCCCGCATGTATAGTTGAACAGTTTCTTCGCCAGCCGTTTCACCGGTATTGGTCAGGTTAATCGTTGCCGTTAGCGTATCGTTCTCTGCAAAACCTGTCTTATCCAGTTGAATATCACTCATCGAAAATGAAGTATAGCTCAAGCCAAATCCAAAGGGGTAAAGAGGTGTGTTAGCCACATCAAGATAACGACTGGTATATTTCACTCCTTCCCAAAATGGACGGCCGGTGGTTTTCTGACTGTAGTACAAAGGCACCTGCCCAACTTTACGCGGAAACGACATGGTTAATTTTCCCGAAGGATTATAATCGCCATAAAGAATGTCGGCAACTGCGTTACCTGTTTGTGAACCTGCCGACCAGCATTGTAAAATTGCTGCACAGTTTGCATCTTCCCATTCCAACGCGAGCGGTCGTCCGGTTACTAAAACAAGTACTACAGGTTTTCCTGTTTCAACAAGCTGTCGCAATAACTTTTTTTGAGAGTCCTGCAGGTTAATGTCCGCCAGACTTGAGGCTTCACCGTTCATGGCTGCAGATTCGCCTAAAACGGCTACCACCACATCGGCCAACTTCGTCGCTCCGATAGCTTCTGCAATCAGATCTTCGTTGCTTTGCTCATCCATCGGGTAATCGATCAATTTAGCCATTGCTTCGTCGTCCGTTAACCGCGCTCCCCTAGTATAGCTAACAGCAGTTCTCTTTCTCAATCCTTCAAGCACCGTGGTCACCCGGGATGTGTCTCCATTAAGCACCCACGTTCCCATGACTGCCTTCTTCGAATTCGCCAACGGACCAACCACTGCTATTTTTTGGCCCTTCTTCAATGGCAAAATCTGACCTTCGTTTTTCAATAATACCGCAGACTTGCGGGCTGCTTCAAGCGCGAGATCCATAAAGTTCGCTTCCTGTCCCTCCTTTGCGACGTCTTCTTTCAATCTCAAAAAGGGATCGTCAAACAAACCAAGCTGATATTTTGCATCGAGCACGCGGCGACATGCCATGTTGATTTCAGCCATACTGACAGCGCCTTTTTCAAGCGCGGCTTTAAGTGTATTAACAAACCCCTCACTAACCATGTCCATATCGATACCGGCGTTCAGCGCCAATGCCGAGCAAGTTTCGAGATCACCAAGACCATGGGACCCCATTTCTCTAATTGCAGTGTAGTCAGTCGCTATGAATCCATCGAAACCCCAATCCTTCCGCAGCACATCGTCAATCAACCATCTGTTGGAAGTTGCCGGAACTCCATTGATATCGTTAAACGCAGTCATGACTGAACCGACTCCCGCATCAATGGCAGCTCGGTAAGGAGGCAAGTAGTCCTGAAACATTTTGATTTCGCTCATGTCAACCGTGTTGTAGTCGCGACCGCTTTCTGCAGCTCCGTAAAGCGCAAAGTGTTTCACACAGGCCATCACTGCGTCTGGTTTTGACATGTCACCGCCTTGATACCCTTTCACCATAGCATTGGCTATTAATGAACCCAAGTAAGGGTCCTCACCTGCTCCTTCTGCTACGCGCCCCCAACGAGGATCACGCGACACGTCAACCATCGGAGAAAACACCCAGTCGATTCCGTCGCTACTGGCTTCAACAGCTGCTGCACGGGCAGTACGTTCAATCAAGTCAGTATCCCAACTGCACGAAAGCGCCAACGGAAGAGGAAAAACCGTCTGATGTCCATGAATAACATCCTGTGCGAAAATAATCGGGATACCGAGACGCGATTTCTCCACCGCCAGCTTCTGAATTTGCAACCGGGTTTCTTTCGATTCAATATTAAAAAGACCACCGACAAGCCCGTTCTTCACTTTCTCACTCACGCCCGAGTTGGCAGCAGCTCCGGTTTGGAGGCTGCCATCCCAGGCGAGGAGATTTAGTTGGCCTAGTTTCTCATTGAGTGTCATCTTCGACATCAGAGAATCAATAAATAGTTTCCTCTCTATGGATTTGTCAGTTCTCACTGCTCCTGCCCAAAGGCAGATCGGGCA
>QKCF01000034.1 GCA_003246935.1 Sunxiuqinia sp.
CCGTTGGTACTTACTTTGTCAACCATGTAGTGTGTGGCTTTCAGCATGGTTTCGTTTATTTCATTCGGAGTGATTTCTTGAGCATCAATCTTCGTAACCAGGAGAGTGGTTGCAATTAAGAGTAATAGTTTGGTTCGTTTCATTGGTTTGTTTTATTTCTGTTCGCAGCCCGAAGGCTCTAACGGTTAGAAGGTCATAAATTCAGATGGTTTAATTGCTTTTGGTGTAATTCGAATTTTGTAGATGGCTCCTTTAAACCAAGAGCGTTTGTCGATTCGGGCACCAATAGAGCTGGCTCCTTTTTGTATCGGAAGAAATTCGAAGTCTTGGGTGAGTTCCTGCTGGCCATTGACAAAGGTTGTAAGCTGATTGGGACTTACTACAAAGGCTACGTGGTACCATTGCCCGAGTGGATGCAGCAAATTTTCATCAATCAGTGCTTTTTTGTTCGCGCCGGAAGCAGCAAAGCCATCAAAATACCAGTTGCCGTTAACTGCACGAAGCTCTAGTAGCATACGATCACCCTTGTCTTCTCCGATATGCAACATACGCTGTTCGAACGGTGCTTGTGCGGAATCCGGGCAGAAAATCATTTCCACTGTGAATTCGGTTAAGTCTTTTAACGGAAAATTATCCAGCCAAAGTCCGTCATCTTGTCCATCAAACCAAACGGCTTTTCCAAATGGAGAATCAATAAGTTTTGGAGAATCTGAGAGCTCTGAATACTTTTTAGACTTTAAAATTTTTGCAGGATACCATCGGGTGGTTTGCGTGTATCCGAATGTTGTAATCAGCAGGAAAAAGAGTAGGGTAGTAATTGATTTCATCTGTTTGAATTTTCAATTGGCTTTCTATAATCTTCGTAACTACATTGGTGTTTCAATCTGCATTTTGACGGGATGGAATTCGTACAAAAAATTCCATCGTTGAGTAAAAATACAAGAGATTTCGGAAACGGAGGGGCCAAGAACAGAATAACCCACCACCAAGCGGCGGTGGGTTATTCATTTTTATTTCAACCTATAAATCAAGATAATTAGTTCTGTGCGAATCCATAACCGTTAGTAAGACCACCTGTTGAAATGATGTTCGGAGTGTAAGGCCATAAGTGAATTGGTGCGCTAGTATAGTCGTAATCCCAGAATAAGTAAGTGTAGTACTCATCATAGTTGTCAACTAATTGTGCTCCCCAGTCAACTTTTGCGTAACCATCAGCAATTAAAGCTGATTCCTCTTCTGAATCAATTTGGGTAAACAAACCTTGAATGGCCAAATTAGTTTTTGTATTGCTATATGTAAAGCTCAACCCATTACTTGATGCAACACCTTCCCAGTCGTCGTTTTGACCTCTCCAGCCAGGGTAAAGCACAGGATCATTTTCCTCTCCGGTTGGGCATTCTGTAGTCAGGCGATATCCGTATGTAGCCTTGGCATCAACCAGTTTTGTATAGACATAGCTTGAAATCGTATTACCATTATCAAATGTATAATAGCCATTTGATTGCAGCCCGTTCATCATGGCAAGAGTCATCACTTTAATATTTTCGATGGCGTCAGGCAATAATCCTGTGCGAATCAAAGTCCAGCGACGGTCACCTTCTGCGGCAAATTCAAACCCACGTTCCTGGATAATTGCTTTAAACAAGCTACCGCAAGATGTAATAAAATCATCTGTATTTGCTTCACCTGCAGGGAACGCACGTTCACGAATTAAGGATAAATACGTTTGTGCGTCGCCAGTTTCACCAGTAACAGCACACGCTTCGGCATAGGCTAAATAAATTTCAGACAAACGCATGTACGGACCGTGAATGCCCGCTTTACGCTGTCCAAGAACATAGGGTGTAGCCATGCGGTTTTCATCCCATTTGTTACAGGTTAATCCACCACCGACAGCTTTTGAGTTAGGTGTAAAAGGAATCAATGTCTCAATACCTTTTCCTGTACTACCAGTCACGCACACACTAACATCGCGGCGTTTATCTTTCGGATCAAACATGCCATAGTAAAATGCAGGATTAACACGACCTTGTCCATAAGATTTGCAAGGGTAATTCTGTTTGCTACCACCACTGGATACACGGCCAAGTGCATATGTACGGGTGTCATTTCCAACACCTTGGGTCATGTTGTACTCGTAAATTGATTCATCGGCATATTCCAGATCATTCATTTGTTGGAAGAAATACTGATAAGGGTTGTTGAAAACCTGACCATTGCTTCCTGTTGAACGTGGATCAGTCGTGTGGAAGGTTGCGGTACCAGGATTATCGATACAAGCTTTCAGGTAGGTTTTTGCAGTACTGTAAAGATCCATATAATCAGAACGACGTCCGTAAACGGCATTGTTATTTGGAGTTCCAAGAGTCTCAAAGGTTAGTACATTCCCTGCACCATCTTTGTAGAAGTCGGTGCCAAATTGTCCGTCAGTACGACGTGTTTGGTAACCGGCAGCATCCAGGCACATACGCCCGATTAACCCTTGTACGAAGTTGCGGGAAAATACATTTTTCACCATTGTTGAGGAGTTTTCACCTAACCGGTACATCAAAGGCTCTACTGTTTTTAATTGGTCGATACATATGTCGTAGATCGAGTCTCGTGATGCTAAACCGACAGCCGCCACACCATTTTTCGATGCATATGGAACATCTCCGTAATAATGAATCAATTCACGATAAGCAACAGCGCGTAGTGCAATAGCTTCGCCATAAAGCTGGCTCAAGTCCGAAGGTTCACCTGCACTCATGAACGTTTCAAATTCAGCAGTGCTTTGCATGGCATTAATAATTGCATTCGCTTTAGCAACACAACTAAACAGTTCCGTATAACCATTACTCTCGTTTTGATAAGATAGCAGACCATAAGAGCTTGCATAAGTGCCGTTTTGGTAAAAAGTTTCCGGGTAGTGGCGTCCGGGTTGGTTTGAGAATGCTTCCGGGTGTCTTTCAATATCAGAACCGCAAATCTCTGTAGCATAAAACAAACCATTACCGAAGACATAATTTTCAGCTGTAGATCTCCACTGTTCATAAGCCCCGTCCATGGCCGCACGTGCAGTTTCGATATTCGAAAAAACGAAATCAGCATCCACAACTGAGGGGGAACTCGTATCCAGAAAACTATCACAGGATGTGAATATTGATGCTATTGATGCCATCAATAGCACTTTATATATTGACTTCTTCATCTTTATCATCTCCATTAATTAAAAAGTTAGGTTCAAACCAAAAGTATAAGTCCTTGCTTTTGGGTAAGGGTTGTAATCATAGTTTGGCGTTGGGAATCCATTAACACCATCAGTATCTGTATTAACGTCTGGGTCCAAACCAGAATAGCCTGTTAAACAGAATAAGTTAGCACCTGTGAAGTACAGTCTTAAATTTTGAATGCCTGCTTTTCCGATCAAACTTTTAGGAAGCGTATAGCCGATTGTCAGATTTTGCAGACGGAGGTATGAGGCATCTTCTATAAAATCAGAAGAAGCGATCCCATACTCAGAATAGTTTAGTGCGTATTTGGCATTTTTATTCAACTCGTTCAGTTCAGTAGGGGTAGTAACAAAGACCAAGTCGCCGTTCGAGTCGACATCATAAACTTTGTAAGTATCTTTTACAAAAGCCAAACGGTTCGCTCCTAGACTGTTATCTTTATCTCCCATCATGCTGCGCATTGCGTTGGCATTGTATACATTACCACCAATTTGGTAGGTGAATCCGGCACTGAAATCAAAGCTCTTATAAGATGCATTCAAGTTAAAACCTCCGGTATGTTTTGGCATTGTGGTTCCGATTTCTGTTGCATCATCGTTATTAACGACACCGTCGCCCGAAACATCTTCAAATTTAACGGCACCAGGGAATGCAGTCTGGCCTTCCGCTAAAGTAAATCCACTTGTTACACCTGTAGGGTAGTTAACGATAGACTGAATATCTGGAACACCTTCTTTTAATGTATAAACACCATTTGAGTAGTTGAAATCATCAACTGTATAGAATCCGTTCGATTTGAATCCCTGGATCAAGCCGACTGGTTTTCCTTCTCGGATTATATAGTCGTAGTAAGGAATACGCATACTTGATCCCCAGTTGGTATGAGTATCAGCCAGCGCGTCATCACTAACCTTGTCAACATTGTTGTGGTTGTAGTTGTATGAAGCACTAACATTAAGGTTGAAATCCCTTTTGCGTACAAGGTCAACATTGATTGCCATTTCAATCCCTTTATTTGAAAGTTGGGCAACATTCTGGAACTGATAACTGTAACCAGCAGTAGGGTCAACAGGCACCTTCATTAAGATATCTTTCGTTGTATTCCAATAGGCATCAATACTACCGTTTACTTTATTGTTGAAGAAACCAAAATCCACCCCTGCGTTTCTGGAAGTTGTTGTCTCCCATTTCAAGTCAGGGTTCTGCAACATTTCGCCCGGTTTATAGGTGGTAATTGTATTACCGTCTACAGTAATTTGTTCTGTAGTCCACGTTTCTTTCCATAACGATGAACTGATGTTGTCAGCACCTGAAGTACCATAAGACAAACGAAGTTTCAGGTTATCCAGGAAGTCTCTGGTTCCGTTCATGAATGGTTCTTCAGAGATACGCCAAGCTATCGCTCCCGCAGGGAAATATCCCCAGTGATTATTGGGTGCAAATTTAGATGAAGCATCAGCACGGAAAGTCACAGTCATTAAATAACGATCCAAATAAGAGTAGTTGGCACGACCAAAGAATGATGTTGTTTTGGATGGTGTTCCAATCGTATTGCTGAATTCATCGACATTAGCGTTGTAAGCAACATTGGTCATGTTAATCATACCAAATGCGTCGTCCATGCCAAATCCGCTTGGATAGCCGGCACCTTTAATATAGCTCTTGTCTGATTTAGATGCCAGTACTTCATTACCTAAAAGGAAAGATAAATTGTGGTCATCGCTTAAGCCTTGAACTTCATAATTCAATGTTGTGGCTGAACGGATACCGTATCCTTCGCTTTTAGTCAGCTCAGCAATTTTGTACCCGGTCTCCAGGCCGGCGTCCCAATTCTTTGTTTGTCCCCAGCTACGAGATAAGGTTAACTCTGTTTTGGCAGTCAAACCTTTTATTGGAGTCCATGTTAAAGCAGAACTACTACGAATCGATTGTGTTTTTGCAATTTTGTCGTAGTTGTTGATGACATCGACAACATTGTATGCTTCGTCAACATAAGATTCACCTTGACCTAAACCAGTAGTGTAAGTCGGATCTCCAAGAGGATTATCAATCGGGCGGTACTGGTATGCTGATGTTGCTTTATCGAAGCTGGTTCCGGTTGTTTTAGATTCTAAATACCGAATGTCTTCGTTAAATGTCAATTTGTCCCCGATTTTCTGATCGAGTTTAAGGTTTGCATTCCAACGGGAATAACCCGAATTAATACGAATTCCTTCGTCATCCAAATAGTTTAATGATGCGTATATTTTTGTATTCTCGTTACCGCTGCTGATTGACAAGTCATGATTGAATGGTGTTGCAGTACGCATTACATCATTAATGTAATTGTGTGCTTTTACATTTTTATATTCGGCCAAATGATTTCCGTAGCCGGAACCTAAACCAAAGTATTGTGCTACACCGTCGCCGTATGATGAACCATAGGCTGTTGCATATTCCCAGTTCCACAAAACGTAGTCGTAAGCGTCTAATACATCCAATGTTTTAGGATTTGTTTTGATCTGATAGTAGGCGTTATACTTTACCGTTGTTTTGCCTTTTTTAGCACCTTTGGTTGTCACCAAAATAACACCGTTAGCACCGCGTGCTCCATAAATGGCAGTAGAAGCAGCATCTTTCAATACATCAATACTTTCGATGTTATCGGCAGGAATATCACTAATTGAACTTACCTGGATCCCATCAACCACGTAAAGAGGTTCGCTTGATTGCGTAATTGAGTTACCACCACGGATACGTACCGACATTGTTGCACCAGGGCGTCCATCCTGCGAAATAACATTAACACCAGCTAAACGACCTTGCATTGCTTGTGCAACGTTGGCAACAGGAACAGCTGCAATTTGTTCTCCTTTTACAGATGCAACTGAACCGGTGATATCTTTTCTTTTGGCAGTACCATAACCAATGGCAACAACTTCTTCCAAACCAATTGTTTCTTCTTCAAGCACAACATTGATTTGACTTTGTCCGGCAACAGCTACTTCTTGAAGTTTCATACCAACAAAAGAAATTTGAAGGGTGGCATCAGCCGGAACATTACTGAGCGTGTATTTACCGTCAAAATCAGTTATTGTACCATTACCAGTCCCTTTAACAACAACAGTTGCACCAGGGATGGGGGCGCCGTCTGAACCTGCCACAATACCCGTTATTGTTTTTGCTTGTTGGGCTAATGCTTTATTTGCGACTGATCCGGTTTGTCCTTTCAGTATAATTTGACGATCCGAGATTTCATAATTGATGTCCGCTTGTTCGGCAACTTGTTTAAGAATGCTTTCCAATGAAGCATCCTGTGCGTCGATTGTTACACGCTGACCTTGAAGAATTGCGTCTTGATATAAGAAGAAGAAATCAGTCTGATCTTCTATCTGTTTGATAACTTCCTGTACTGTAACATTCTTCAATTTTAAGTTTAACATTGAATTTTGGGAGTAGGAATTTCCCCAACTTGTTACAAAGACTAGGAATGAAAAGAGAAAAGTAAGCTTCATTTTTCTAAGAATTAGTCTGCAATCCATCCTGGCGAAAGGATCACCCATTCGTGATTTTTTCATAAATTTGTTACGTTTTTTATTAATACAAAGTAATTTGTCATGTTAAGGCTGGTAAGTGTTGCCGCACTTACCGGCTTTTTATTTTAGCACATATTCATGTTCGTTTAT
>QKCF01000436.1 GCA_003246935.1 Sunxiuqinia sp.
GCAAGAGCAAAAAAACAATCTGTAGAAGCAGATAAATTGACGGGCGATAATATATACAAAGTACTGATATATTTTGAAAAGCTGTATAGCGTAATGTATGAAACAGAAAAACGTCGGTTAATAGAATCGCTCATCTCGGAAATACAACTATATGAGGAACGTCAACCTAACGGTCAGTGGATAAAGTCAATAAAATTCAAGCTTCCGATTATAGAAGAAAATATTAGTTTGTGTTTGGACAACGATGAGCATAGTGAGACGGTAGTATTGATGTCAAAAGTACAGAACTGAATACCGAAAAAGTCTTGAAAATAAGGCATTTCCGAGAGTTGGAAGTTCTTTTCCGGCTCTCGGATTTTTTCGTTTTCGGAGGTTGCTGCCCAGAAGAAAACAAGGGTTGAGTTGACAGGTTGAAAATGGGCAAGGTTGAGTGGATAAGATGATTTTGTGTAGGGTTGAGTGGATAGAGTGGTTGTATTGTGACGGAATTTCCACGAAAACACTATCAATTACTATGAAATTCTATGAAACCTATTGACGGAAATAGGGTTCGTGATGTATAATATATTAGTTAAATTATGCGTATTTGTGAGGTGGCGCAAATGGTAGAAAAATATAATGATGGTTGGATTGGAATTAATGAAGCAGCCGAATATCTTGGAGTAACAAAAGAAACAGTCCGAAACTGGATAAAAAAACAAAATGGCATACCAGCACAAAAGATAGGGAAGCTTTGGAAATTTAAACGTTCTGAACTTGACGCTTGGGTAAAAAGTGGCCAAAGTGCAGACATATAATCTAGGAGGATATAGTCATGAAGAAAACTTATTTTCCTTCCAACAGCGTGCTGGAAGAAGCCGTTCTTAATGCTCTCAAGGAATTGGGCGGAGAAGCAACAACTGAACAGATTAATCAGAAAGTAATAGAAATATTAAATCTGCCTGATGAGATTGTGCAGATGGAAGATGAAAGTGGTTTGGGAACCAAATTGAATTATCGTTTGCGTTGGAGCAGAACGAACCTTAAATCACGTGGTCAAATCAAAAATATTAAGCGAGGCACTTGGTCTTTGGATTAAGTGACCAAGGAGGAACTATGTCAACATATAAGATTGAAAAGCAGTATTTTGCCAATGTTACTCCCCATCAAAGGGAGGCAATGCTTGCTGCTTTTGAGGTAGATGATAACGGGGATATTATTATCCCTTATGAGCATAAGGGATATACGGTCAAAGCTCTTCAGATTGATTATCGTACTGATGTTAAAGCAATCAGTATGTTCTCAGGTGCGGGTGGTTTGGATATTGGCGCACAATTGGCAGGAGTGAAAGTTCTGTCAAGCCTTGATATCTTTGAAGATAGTGTAGAGACAATCAAAAGAAATTCTTTCTTTAAGGACACCTTACATGAGGTTGGGGACATAACTCAATTGAGAGGGAGTCACTACAAAGAATTATTAGAGCGAGAAAAACCTGAAAAACTAATTATTATTGGTGGTCCGCCTTGCCAGCCTTTCTCTAAAGCTGGTTATTGGGTTACTAATGAAAAACGAAATTCCAGTGAGGACCCACGAAATTTAATAGTGCCTTACTTTAGAATAATTGAAGACTTGCAACCAGATGGCTTTGTCCTCGAAAATGTGGAGAGCATTATGCATCCTTCTAACAAGGAGGCTGTGGATACCATTTATGAGAATATGGGTAGGTTGGGATATAAGTGTTCGGTGCTAAAAATCAATGGTGCAGAATACGGTATTCCACAAAAGAGAAAAAGAGTGTTTTTCTTAGCAAGTAAGAAGGATATTAACGCATCCTTGCCGCAGACTCACGGCTCCGAAAAGGAGATTTTAGCGAACCCGAATTTGTTGCCTTATGAAAGGGTAATTGATTGGATTGGAAAATTTGACGAACCTGAATATTGCGGTGATGAGAAACTTGCAACTGAAGGCAAGTGGGAACATGAACTGACCTGTATTCCGTTTGGAAAGAACTATATCGCATTGACAGAACGTGAGAAACATCCGAATCCTGTGTTCGTGGCAGGAAAAAGATACTGGCTTTCTCTTCTGAAATTGCATCCTTTTCAGCCGTCTTGGACTATTATAGCTAGTCCTGGTCATTGGGAAGGTCCATTCCATTGGAAAAATAGAAGATTGAATATTAGGGAATTAGCGGCAATTCAAACTTTCCCTGATGATTATGTATTTTATGGAAGTACATATTCGCAGCACAAGCAGATAGGAAATGCCGTTCCTCCGTTACTTGCAAAAAAGGTGGTTGAAGAATTATGCAGATGGATATAAAAAAGCCGAGGGTTATCAGCCTTTTTTCTGGTGCGGGTGGTCTGGATATCGGATTTGAAAAGGCAGGATTTAGAACTGTATTTGCTACTGATGTTTGGGATATTGCTTGTGAAACCTTAAAGAAAAATAAAATGGCTGATGAGGTTTTTTGCGACGATGTTAGAAATATTAATTTCAAGGAATTGAAAGAAAAATACGGAGAAATTGACTGTCTTATTGGAGGTCCTCCTTGCCCACCGTACAGTCAAACTCGTCATTATCTTGTAGGTAAGGCAGATGGTTTTGATGATAAACACGCAGGTTTTGCCGTTCCAGAATATTTTAGAGCAGTGGAAGAGTTGAAACCAAAGGTCTTTCTGTTTGAAAACGTTGATGGATTTTCGTTTAAAACGCATAAACAAGAGTTTGATTTTCTTAAAGAAAAAGCAGAAAACTTAGGATATAACATTACCTATAAGGTAGTAAACTGTGCGAATTACGGTGTACCTCAGACGAGAAAGAGGTTCTTTTGTGTGGGCAGCTTAAAGGGACTCCCTCAATTTGTATTTCCGGAAGAAACCCACGCTGACCCACAGAAAAAAACGGATAAATTACCTTGGGTAACCTGTGGAGAAGTTCTCTCGGATTTTGATAACATCACGGAGGAAGAGAAACTTCAGCGCCCTGGAGCTAAAGATTATGAGTTGCTTCTTGAAATTCCAGCGGGAGATAATTATTTGTATTTTACAGAAAAACGAGGTTATCCTAATCCGAAATTCAAATGGAAATCTCGTTATTGGACATTCTTGCTAAAACTTACACCGGACAGACCGTCGTGGACTATACAAGCAAGTTTTTCAAATAATCAGGGCCCATTCCATTGGCGTAACCGTTTCCTTAGAATTGAGGAACTAAAAAGAATACAGACCTTCCCTGATGAGTATATGCTTGTAGGAGAAATGAAAGAACAGTGGCGTCAAGTTGGTAATGCCGTTCCCGTAGAAATGGCACACATATTAGCCACTAAGATAAAGGAGGTATATTTCGATGGAACGATATGAAATAAATCATGACGGAGTGATTGTTTCGCACGAATCTGCATTATGCTCGGATTTGGATAAGATGCTAACTTCCTTGTTTAATCAGCACGGCTGGACATCTGAGATTGTTGATAAAAAGGGGTCGTGTAGAAGAATTTTGCTAAAGGATGCAAATGGAAAAAGCAAGTACATCAATGTCTATTGTGGAACCATTCGTAATGAGGCAAGAAATCCGTATGAAAAGAAAATACAATTGGGTACTGTAACGGACCCAAAAGAGAAATCAAAAGAAGATACCCTTATCATCGGTGTTTATGTATTTGAAGAAAATGACGGGATTTCTGATGCTATTTTTGTGGGATATCCGATTGATGAGTCTATTAGATATGATACGAATCCAAGTATACGCGGAACATTTGTTAATCAGCTGCTGATTGACACTAAAAATAACGGATTCATATATGATAAAGAGCATAATACAGTTGGGTTCTTGGCTCCTTTTGTCTATTATTATTTAGACAATCATTATGACCTCCATTATACTTCTGACAAATATCCAGAAGTGAGTTATGGCGATGAACCGGACTTGGATACAGTGGAAAATGCCAGCAGTAGTGCAAGTGTGTGTTTTGAAACAAAATGCGATGCGAAGGGGTTCTCTCGCAATCGTATTTTGTTTGGTGCACCGGGAACAGGAAAAAGCTTTACTCTTAACAAAGAAGCAAAGAAACTGTTAGCGGATGGTGGACATGAGGAACGTGTTACTTTCCATCCGGACTATTCTTATGCTAATTTTGTTGGTACATACAAACCTGTTATGGTTAGCGGAACTGCTGATACAGTTAGTGGCATGAACAAGGATGTAGTTTCTGTATTGTCAGATAAAACAAAGACAGCACAGGAAAAATATGATTTGTTGTATGAGAGATTCAAGGACGATGGCTTAACAAGGCTGCCTATTTTGTTAGGCTTGTATACCGATGAAGTCTTTAAAACGAGAAAGCAAGATGGAACTGATGCTGTTGGCGATAATAGTGTAGAAAGAAATCACGGAAAGGCACTTAGACAATATGTGGCACTCCCTTCAGATGTAAAAGCAAAGGAAGAAATCGCATATGAGTATGTTCCTGGGCCGTTTATGCGTGTATTGGCTAAAGCACTTAGAAGTGCAATGACTGATAATCCAAAACCACATTTACTTATTATTGAAGAAATAAATAGAGCCAATGTGGCTGCTGTTTTTGGCGATGTGTTTCAGTTGCTTGACAGGGCGTCAACTAACGATAGTGAATATGAAATCGCGACGACTAATGAGATGCGCATCTATCTTGCAAAGGAACTCGGGGTAGATATAAGAGCAGTAGAAACTATCAAAATTCCAGATAATATGTTTATTTGGGCGACAATGAATAGTGCTGACCAAGGAGTATTTCCGATGGACACTGCATTTAAGCGTAGATGGGACTTCACCTATTTAGGAATCGATGACAGTGAAAAAGATTTGATTGGGAAAACGCTTGTGCTGGGGTCAGGAAATACCAAACACAAGGTTGAGTGGAATAAACTGCGTAAGGCCATTAATAGCTTCTTGGCAAAAGAGAAAATTAATGAAGATAAACAGTTGGGACCTTATTTCATTGCGAGAAATATTGTTGTTCCTGAAGAAGGTGCAGAAATTGATAATGAAAGATTTATTCACACATTCAAGAGTAAGGTAATTATGTATCTGTTCGAAGATGCAGCAAAGCAGAAACGTCCGAAATTGTTTGAAGGTTGCTTCGAAAACAGTAGTCGCTACTCAGATATTTGTCGAGAATTTGAGAAAAAAGGAATTGGAATCTTCCATCATGATATTCAGCTTGAGGCAGAGCCAGAAGACTTGGCCAGTGTATCTCCTGCCGATGACGAGTAAGAGGAGGTACACAGATGCACTCTGAATTTGTAAGAGAACAAAAAAGATATACGCAGAAAGAACTCTGCAAAATCTTTTCTTGTTCAGAAGAAAAAACGGTTTCGATTATCCGTAAACTCAAGGAATTCGGAGTCTTAAAGGCTGTAAAAGCAGAAGAAAAACAGCGAGATATGTCAGAACTGATTGATGAGGATATAGAGGTTTCTGACGTTGAAATAGGAGAAAACGAATACCTTTATGTTTTTACTTTTGTTGGAGTTATCGTTGTGTCAGGGATTGTTTTGAAATGCTACCCTAAGTATTTGTTAACTGCCACACATCCTGAGCAGGAATTAACACAGGTTATTAAGGTTCTTGAGAAATATAATTCCAAGGAACAGATTATCCGAATGTTTAATGATAGCAGCGAAAGCAGGTCATTTAATTTATTGGCGGTGCTTTTGTTTTTGATGCAGGACTACTACGAAAATGGCATATACGAAAATACGGATGATATAGTTGAGAGTAATGGTTCGGGAGAAATAATTTGGGATAAGACGATTAACGAGACCTTTGCGATGATTTCTAATAATCGTCCGTATTATGTGGATTTACAAACGAGGAAAAGAATTTCTGACGACCACGATTATTTTAAACGCCTGCATGAATGCGCACTTACGATTGCATCAAAAGAACTTGAGGATGCAGGATTGTTGAATTTATTTGAACTTATGGGTGTCGACCTCACGGAAGAAACTTTGGACGACTTTGGCGACAAAGAAGTCATTCTGTATAATATCGAAAAAGAATTAGGTACCCAGTTCAATACAAGAAAACAGCTTGTTTTGAAAACTATTTATACTTACCTTGACCACAGCGGAAGCCTATATGATGTAGATTGCCTGTCACTTTTTGGAACCAACAGTTTTAATCTTGTGTGGGAAAAAGTCTGTGCTGAAATCATGGACAATCAGCTTGATACACGATTGGGGGCATTAAGGTTGCCTATCCCGTTAAGGGATAAGTATAATAGGCAGGAAAAATTGATTGATGTAATTGAAAAACCATTATGGACAGTAACAGGAAAAACAGCAGCCGATACTTTGATTCCGGATATTGTTACTATCTCTATGGTTAATGGGGATTGGCATTTTATTATTTTTGATGCCAAATATTATAATGCTAAGTTGGAACCTGGTAATGCACCTAAAGGTCAACCCGGCATCGAATCGGTTACAAAGCAATATTTATATCAATTAGCATATCAAGAATTCATAGGCGAGCATAAGTTTTCTGTGGTTAAAAATTGCTTTTTAATGCCAACAGAAGAAGCTGTTACCGTGGACAAAGAATCGGTATCCCTGCAGATGCTTTCTAAACTTGGACTGGAAAGTATAAAAGTGCGATTCCTTCCAGCTACGATGGCATACGAAAGTTATTTATCAGGAAGAAAACTTGACCTTTCTATGTTGAAACTCTAAATCCAATAAGGAGGGTAGATTATGGCAGCACATCGTTCATTTGCTGAATATGTAAAAAAGAAATTTGATAATAATTTCTGGGCAGCTGCCGAAAGCTACCTGGAGGCAAACCTTGATTCTTTGGGTATCGAATTAAAGAGAATCCATCGTGCCGGAGAGACGGAGATTTCA
>QKCF01000240.1 GCA_003246935.1 Sunxiuqinia sp.
AAATTTGTAATGCTGCCCTATCCGGCATTTTATTGAGCATGTTGTTTTCATACCCTTTACAAAACGTAACCATTTTAGTAGTATTAGGGTTGCTGCTTGCTATAAAAATTTCCTTGTTCCAAGGCAATAAATCCTTTTCAATCAGCACCAATTGGAGTAAATACATCAACGCATTGCTAGTCCTTTTAAGTGTATGTACGCTATGGTTTTCCATACAGTATCTCCAAAAGACACGTCAATGGAAAGCGGCCTACGATTGTTCGCAAAATGGAAAACCAGGATATCCTGATCAGTACAAAAAATTATTCCCATTCTTGAAATTTGATCGTGCTTTTCTATTCAATTACGGTTCCATTTTGCACGAAGCTAAAATGTACAATGAATGTATTTGTCATTTTGTAGACTATCAGCAAAATTTCCAAAACATCGAAGGCCTGATGATTCTGGCAGATTGCTATGACCAAGTGGGAAACTATGAAGAAGCTGAAAAAATATATTTACAAGCTTGCAACACCATCCCGAATCGTTTTGTTCCCAACTACTTTTTATTCCAACTTTATACGAAAACAAAGCAATTGGACAAGGCCGTTAGCCTGGCCGGAAAGATTAAAGAAATGAAAGTTAAAGTATACTCAGAAAGCGTAAAATATATTAAAACAGAGATCAGTGATTTTTTAATAAATAATAAGTAAACCATATGTATAATCTATAAAAAATTCATTGATTTGTAGTATCATTATCCAATAAAATTAAAAAGAAAAACCAACCATGTTAAAAAAATATCGCTATTATTTAGGTGGCCTTATCGTTGTTGTACTCCTGCTGATCATCATTGGCATGCAATCGCGGAATGGGGAAGGTAGTTCAATTTATACATACCCGAAGAAAGGGATATTTGAGGTAAGTGTCACCACTTCAGGTGAATTGGAAGCCAACAACTCGGTGAAAGTTTTTGGCCCTTCGGACTTAGGACGAGCCAATGTATGGAACATAAAGATCATCGACATTGTGCCCGAAGGAACTTCCGTAAAAAAAGGGGACTATGTAGCTCAGCTGGATCGAACCAGTATTTCGGAAAAGATCAACAATTTCCAACTCGAAGTAAACAATCTTTTGGGGGAGGTAACTAATTCCAAAATGGATACTGCCATTGAGCTGCAACAAGCCCGGAATAATCTTGAGAATTTAAAATCGGCTATGTTCGAAGCCCAGCTCGAAGTCGAGAAATCGATATACGAACCACCGGTTGTGATTAAGCAAACCGAATCAGCCTATCAAAGAGCGAGCCGGGATTATGAACAAGCTCTTCAAGGCTATACCCTTTCCCAGCGAAAAGCTGCAGCCAAAGTTCAGGCATCAATTTTTAAACATCAACAAGCGGAACAGGAAATTGCATTTCTTTATGCATTGGTGAATAATCTGACCATATTTGCTCCGGAAGATGGAATGGTCATCTACAGAAAAGATAATATGGGCGAAAAGGCAGGTAAAGATGCTTCGGTGGATGCCTGGAACCCAATCGTGGCAGAATTGCCCGACATGAATCGAATGAGTTCAAAGACTTTCGTAAATGAAGTGGATATCCAAAAAATACGTAATAACCAAGAAGTTGAGGTGAGTTTCGATGCCTTCCCCTCAAAAAATATCAAAGGCCATATTACTGAAGTAGCCAACGTAGGAGAAACTATTTTTGGCGGCAATGCAAAAGTCTTTCTGGTGAAAATAGCTCTGGAACAATCGGACCCCGAAATCAAACCAGGAATGACCACCAGTAACCGGATCATTGTAAGTAGTGCAGCAGACGTGCTCTATGTACCCATAGAAACTATTTTTTCGCAAGGAGACAGTCTGGATTATGTGTACGTTTCAAAAAAGTTCTCCATTGAAAAACGAGAGGTTTTGCTGGGTGAAAGAAATAACATGGATGTGATCGTTAAATCAGGTATAACAAGCAATGAAAAGCTACTGTTCAGCCCTCCAAAAAATTGTGACGATATAGAAATTGTTTATCTGAAATCGAATAAAAGCTCTGAAGAATCTTTAGCAACAAATGCAATCGAGTAACTTTTCCATGATCCCAAAAGAAAGACTAATTTCCAATATTTTTGTTGCGCTGGAGTCGGTGGCATCTAATAAAGTCAGATCCGTATTAACTGCATTAGGCATAATATTCGGCGTAGCTGCGGTTATAACCATGCTTGCCATTGGGAAAGGCGCTGAGAAAGAAATTATGTCCCAAATGGAATTAGTTGGGGTGAATAATATTATAATTAATTCCACCCAATCTTCTTCCATTAAAAATAAATCCAGTGATGCGATCAATCCCTCTGCACAACAAAAACGCATCAGCACGGGATTATCCCTTGCTGATGCCGAAAATATTCTAAAAACTATTCCAGGAGTTGAAAATGTCAGTCCCGAAATCATTATTGACTCCAAAGTCATTAGTCACGGAATAATAAATTCTACAAAATTGATTGGAATAACCAACGATTTTTTCAATGTTTTTGATTTTCAATTTAAACAAGGAGGCTCATTCACAAAGGAGCAACTTGAAAAAGGGCTTCCTGTATGTATAATAGGGAATGAAATAAAAAATAAATTTATCCGCACAGAAAAGTCCATTGGCCAGAAAATTAAATGCAATGACCAATGGCTTACCGTGGTGGGTGTATTAGATGCCAAGGAAATTTCCAGTGAAGCGAAAAAGCAAGAAGAACTCGGAATCAGAAACTACAATCAAGATATTTATATCCCTATTCAAACGATGTTGATCCGCTATCAAAATCGCTCTCTGATTAATCAGGAAATAATTTTCCGACAAAGAATGAGCCCCCCGGATCAACCTCCCCCAAATTATCATCAACTTGATAAAATTACTGTCAAAGTTGCATCCGGTTTCGAGCTTACCGAAATATCCTCGATAATTTCCCGCATGTTGCTCCGAAGGCACCTTGAGTTTGCCGATTATACGATCATTATTCCGGAACAATTGCTTCGTCAGCAACAAAAGGCCAAAAGGGTTTTTAGTATTGTGCTCGCTGTAATTGCTGGTATATCTCTGCTTGTGGGAGGCATTGGAATCATGAATATCATGCTGGCTTCAGTACTCGAACGTATACGTGAAATAGGTTTACGAATTGCACTTGGTGCTAAACAGATAGATATTATTCAACAATTCCTTTTTGAATCTGTGATCATTGGTGTGGTAGGTGGTATTATTGGTATTCTGTTTGGATCCCTGCTCACCGTGCTCATTCAGTATTTTACCGGTATCGAAACGGTAATCAGTCCACTATCCATAGTTTTGGCATTCATTGTTGCTGTCGGAATTGGCCTCTTCTTTGGACTGGCACCAGCAAAAAGAGCTGCAAAACAAGATCCAATTAGTTCGCTTCGTCATGAATAAATTTCTCATTGTCCTCCATGTATTCATCCCATTTTATGTTTCGGTGCTTGCCGGAAATGTAAAAGATGATTACCTAATCCTTAGCTACGACCAGGTATTAACCATGGCGCAGGATCAATCGCCAATGGCTCATGCAAACCGCATACAAAAAGATAATAGTTACTGGTCTTACCAATCCTTTAAATCGGGTTATCGCCCTCAGCTGTTAGTAAGCGCAGATATCCCCGGAATTAGCAAAGGATATTATGCCGTGGAACAAGAAGACGGTTCGATAAGCTATAAGTCGATTAACCGGTCATCCTCATCTGCCCAATTGACGGCATCCCAGCTTTTTGCCGCTACAGGCGGTGAACTATCCATCCGATCTGATTTATTCTATTCTGACTCGTATATTGATAACCTGCCTCATGAATTTCAATATTCACCGATAGGAATTGGCTACCGCCAACCATTATTTAAATATAACCGCCATAAATTGGACCAACATCTGGAGCGGATGAAATACGATGAGTCCCTAAAGAACTTCATCTATTCATTGGAAGAAATTTCCATTACAGCAACCAACCAGTTTTTTAGTTTGATGGTTGCTCAAATCCAACGAGATATTGCAGAACTTAACCTTCGCAACAACGATACCATTGCTAAAATTGCACGTGGACGCTACGAGCTGGGCAAAATTGCTGAAAATGAATACTTACAAATTGAATTGCAGTACCTTACTTCGGAGCAGAATTTTCAGCAAGCAGAATTAGCCATAAAAAATGCCTCTCTTTCCCTAAAAAACTTTCTTGGTATTAAAGATGAAAGGGATATTGTTCTTATCCTACCCGATGTAATACTAAACTTTGACGTGGATGAACATCTGGCAATTGACAAGGCTCGTATACACCGACCGGAAATGCTGGCGTATGAAAGACAGTTGCTGGAGGCTGAAGCCGGCCTTAAACAAGCAAAGTCGGATGCCGGTTTTAACGCCGACCTTAACCTACAATACGGACTAACATCAACCAATACCGATATCAACAACTTATTTCAAAAAAGAACAGAAAGCCAAACTGCCAGTATCCAAATGTCCATACCCATTTTAGATTGGGGGAGGTCCAAATCACAACGAAAGCTTGCAGAAGCAAACCTGGAAATGATTCGCTACAACCTGGCACAAGAACAAGTAAACTTCGAACAGGAAATTTATACTCATGTAAACTACTTTCTCCAAACCAGACAACAAATTGAAATGGCGCATAAAACGGATCAGATTGCTGAAAAACGCTATGAAGTAGCCAAAAAAAGATATATGATCGGTAAAATCACCATCACTGACATTAACATAGCTACCCAAGAAAAGGATCAATCCAGAATAACCTATATCAATTCACTGAATAACTATTGGGTTGCCTATTACAAGCTGCGTAAATTAACGATGTATGATTTTCTGTTAAACCAAGATTTAATCCCAATTGATGAAGAAAATAATTGAGCTGAAACAAATACGGCGTACGTATCAAATAGGAGCTGAGCCCATTCATGCACTACGTGATGTTTCTCTTGATATACATGAAGGAGAGTATGTAGCTATTATGGGACATTCAGGTTCCGGCAAATCTACGCTTTTAAATATTCTAGGCTGTCTGGACACTCCGGATCATGGCAACTACCTTCTTAATGAACAGGAAACCGCCACACTTTCGGAAGATGAAATTACCATGGTACGAAACAAAGAAATCGGGTTTGTTTTCCAGAATTTCAATCTTTTATCTCGCTATTCCGCGCTGGAAAACGTATGTCTTCCCTTGATTTATTCAGGAATAAAACGAGATAAAAGAATTGCACTCGCACAAGAAGCCTTGCTTCGCGTAGGGCTTGAAAAACGAATGCATCATAAACCTTCCGAACTTTCAGGTGGTCAACATCAACGAGTAGCCATTGCAAGAGCATTAGTGAATCAACCGTCTATAATACTGGCGGATGAACCCACAGGTAACCTGGATTCAAAAACTACGATCGAAATTATGGAATTGTTTACCCGGCTAAATGAAGCAGGAAACACCATTATTATTGTCACCCACGAAGACGATGTTGCTGCCTATACCCGGCGAATTATTACCCTGGTCGATGGTACCATTCATACCGACCAAAAAATATCAAAATCTTTTGCATCATAACGAAGCAACAAGAACGACTATTCCTGTACAAATTTCAGAAGGAAACACCTTTCGTGCATTTCAGCCTAAAAATAAATTCCTTCCATTTAAACTTTTACCACGGTCGCCCTATAACCAGTAATATAATTTGTTAATGGAAGCGATACCCTGGAGTTGTACTGATAACTTTACGAAAAACACCGATTTCATAATATGAAGCAAATTTCTTATACTTGACGTGTAGAAAGTAATGGATATTACCCGGAGTATTGCGCTTATGAAACTTACCACTATAAATTTACTGGCATTTTGCGTTTTTGCTTTCCTTTGGAATTGCACTGTTTCGGATCCAAAAGCCCCAAAAACCGTATTAAAAATTGGCAATTTATCGGTTTCTGAATACGAAATCCAACGCCAGTATAACCAGGCCTTTCAAGGTGCTCAGGATGTAGAATCGAAAGATCTGGAACGATTCGAAGAAGAAATACAAAAAAAATACCTACTGCTGGCTGATGCCTACAACCGGCATTTCGATACTATTTCATCCATCCGGAAACGAGTAAAATATGCTTCCGATTTCATGATGTCGGTGAAAGGAGGCTACCTCTGGAAACAAACCGTTCTGCCTCAGCTGGAAGCAATGGCTGCCATGACCAATGAAAAACTCCAACGCCGGTCGCGCATCTATTATTTTGATGCCATACAATGTAACCGAAAAGCTGCACTCCTCGAATTATTCGGAAGCGACACCCTTTTCAATGCCAAAGCCCGTTACGAGCAACTTAAGAGAGAAGTTCCCGCACAAGCCTGGCTCCGGGAGGATAAAATTCAGATGCAATGGCCCTTTGGCCAATATGTGCCCATAGCCGATCAACTGGAAGCCATGGCTCCCGGCGATATTTCGAACTTATTGACCATACAAGACTTTGGTTTTGTTTTTCGTCTCGATAGTGTGGGAAAAATCGAGGTTACTGAAGCGGATCAAGGAAATTTTGAAGATGAACTTAAATATTATGCCGAATATAAAGTTATAAATTCACTTTATGATTCGATTAAGATGAAAGGAAACGCCCGGTTCAACGATGCGTCCATCGAAAAGTTAAGTGCCTACCTGGCTGCCGGCAACACCATTTTCAACTATTCCGGTATCGATACTTTAATGAGTTATTCGATTGACCGAGCCCGTCAGTACCTTACCGTTCCGCAATACCTCGAGATCCTGACCTATAACCTGCAACCGCAAAATATCCAATCGAAACAGGAT
>QKCF01000135.1 GCA_003246935.1 Sunxiuqinia sp.
GAATTAAAAGGTGATAAATAACATCTATCATACATTCAATTTTTTTGAATGAAGGGGGTGTCCTTGCACTTCGGGTAATTCTAAAATTCAAGATTATTGTGAATTCTCTTTTAAAAATGAAATGTAACTCGGTTCTATTTTTGCGCCTAATTGCTGTGCTCTTTGAATGTCCTTCAGCGCTTCAGTATACCTTCCCATTTTCGCTAATAGATGTGACCTATTCGAGTAGTATGCCCTTTGCTTTGGATCTAACCGGATAGCCTGATTTAAATCCATTAAAGCATCGTCAAGTCGATTTTTATTATTTAGGATTAGGCTTCGCAAATTGTACATGTCTGCGGAGTTTGGAAAAAGAGTTAGATAGTCAGTAACGTCTACTAATGCAGCCTCAAAGTTTTTGGACATGTAGTATGCCAGACTTCGATTTGACAACGCGTCTGTATTTTCAGGATTTATCTCTAGTGCCTTGTTGAAATCATTTAACGCCAAATTGAATTTTCCGAGTGATGCGTAGGCTGCTCCGCGGTTCGAAATGGCTTCGTCGAAAGTAGGCATCAGCTCGATGGCACACGATGCGTCTTTTATAGCTAGTTCACTTTTTCCCTGATCAAAATGGATTTTTGAGCGATTCGAGTACGCTTTATAGTTATTCGAATCATATTTTATTGCTTCGTTTTGATCTGCTAGGGCCTTTTTATAATCTCCCTGTTGCCTGTAATATTGCCCCCTGTTTGAGTAGGCATAGGACTGTTGTGGGCTAACTTTGATGACTTGAGTCCATAGGCTGCCTGAATTTTGCCAAACATTTGTTGTTTTAAAACAAATGAGTCCATAAACAAGAGCCATACAGAAAAGCAGATATTTGACAGATGCGTTGTTAACTCGTAGGAGTAGTGTCGCCAATGCAATAAATATACCGAGTTGGGCAAGGTAGGTGTAACGGTTTGCCAGGAAGGCTCCATGCCCACCTATGTCTGTGATCACGAGACCAGGAGAAATGGTAATAATAAAAAATGCCAGCCCGAATAAGAGTTCAGGGAATCGCTTTCGAAAATAAAAGGCAACTATGGCTATGGCAAGTATAAAAAGTGGTGTAACGAAGATAAATACCCCTAAGGCATTGACCGTTTCTTTTCCGCTGTACAATACCGATAGCCTTGTAGGAAAGATTATTTGAAAGAACCATAGAAAGAGTTTGACAAATAACAGGATGAGTTTATTGGTCGACGGTTGACTTTCTGTGGATTCATGAGTTACGCTTCCTGAGGAAGCTTCAGTGTCAAATAGACCAGTTGTATGTCCAGTGAAGTTAGATAAAAGACCGGTGAGGTATAACGAAATGATGAATGTGATAAGAATTGGAATTTTTTCGATGATGATGGCTTTTATATTGCGGCGTTGGTACAACCAATCCGTTAAGAAAAGGACTGCTACGAGCGTGATCCCCATTGATTTCGAAAGAACAGATAGTCCATAAAGTAGAGCAGAGATGAGTATCCAGTAATACTTTTTGTTTTCTAGGAAATTGATATAACAGAGCCAAGATGAAAAAAAGAAGAATGAAAAAAGGACATCTTTTCGTTCGACGGCCCAAGCAACAGACTCGACATGCATCGGGTGCACTGCGAAAATAAGCGCAAGGATAAACGGCAGCAGAAGGTGTACATTGGGAGTCACTCGTAAGTGAAAGATTAATTTCCTGCATATGAATAAAACGAGTATTGCATTGATCGTGTGTAGTATCAGATTGAATAGATGGAATGGAAAGGGATTAGCACCCCAAATCTTATATTGTAAACGCCAACTTAGTATTGTTAGCGGTTTGTAGTGCGGAGCTTTATATCCCCATTCAAAAAGTTCCTTTAATTGGGTTTCTGATTTTATTACCAGTGGGTTTTCATAAATTAGAACATCATCATCAAAGTTTACGAAATCATTTTTTAGTATCTGGGAATAGATTATAAAAGTTAATGCAGCTAAAAGGAGGATGTAGATATTCTGTGTTCTATCCTTTTTAACAGGGATATTCTTGGATTCATGTCTGTTTTTCATATCGTTGGAGACTTGAATGACCGAAAAGATACTAAAAAAATAGTTCTTGAAGGTTGTCCAACATCCGAAAATTCATGTAGCTATTTGGCGATATGATAAAATGATCAATGAAATTGCTCTTCTTCTTGCTGATTAATGTAGAGGCTGATTTGGGAATTTAAAGGTGATAGATAACATTTTGGGTAGGGTTGTTTCCGAAAAAACTGGATTAGGATAAAGAGATCGTAAAATGTTAAAAAATGGAAAGAAAACAATTTTTGAAGCAGAGTCTGGTTGGCTTGGGATCAATAGTAGCGTTATCAAAGGCAATGGTTGCGTGTTCCGAAAGCCAGGATGATGTCGCTTCTGAGAGTGCAGCGGCGTCGGCGGAAGAAAGTTATACGAACGAAAGCAGTAGCGGTGATGCCTGTGAGTTGTCGCCGACAGAAACTCAAGGACCATATCCGATTAAAACTCCTGCAGATTTGGTGCGGGCTAGCATCGTTTCGGACCGGGAAGGCATTGCTTTACTAATTACGCTTACTGTTCTCGATCAAAGTGCGAACTGTGCGCCTTTGGCTGGTGTGCTAGTCGATATTTGGCATTGCGACAAGGATGGTTACTATTCCGAGTATAAAGGGAGTGGTTATACGTCAACGCAGATTGATAATACGAGTAAACATTTCCTGCGTGGACGGCAAACAACGGATGGTAATGGGCAGGTGTCGTTTATTAGTATTTTCCCCGGGTGGTACCAAAGCAGGGCGCCTCATATCCATGTTGAAGTGCTCAGTTCTTCGGAGGATTCAATCAAAGTCACGCAGATTGCTTTTCCAAAGGATATTTGCGACACCGTTTATACCACATCCGGTTACCATGGATCGGCTGATACCTCAAACAGCAGAGATAATGTTTTTTCGGACAGCCTTGATGGCAATTTGGCTGACTCGCTATCCGGCAATACAACCGACGGTTATACGCTTTTAAAAACAATTGTTGTTTAGAATTTCAGTTTCAACTGGTCTTCTAATAATCGAAAGCTTAAGCGATGGTGTGGTGATACCCCAAATTGTTCAATGGCTTGGCGGTGTGCTTTAGTTGGATAACCCTTGTTTTTGTCCCAGGCATAATTCGGAAATTGCTGGTGCAGCTCATTCATCAGGTCGTCGCGGTAAGTTTTGGCCAGGATTGAGGCAGCTGCTATGGGTAATAGTTTACCGTCGCCTTTTACTATGCAAGTATGCCCGATTTCAGGATATGCTTTAAATCGATTACCGTCGATCAACAGGTGTTCGGGCTTTTGTTGCAGTTGATTTACCGCACGATGCATGGCTAGAAAAGAGGCATTCAGAATATTGATTTCATCAATCTCTGTATGGCTAACAAAGCCTACGCCAAAAGCCAATGCTTGCTCTTCGATGATCGGGCGAAGCTGGTAGCGCTGTTTTTCGTTTAGCTTTTTTGAATCGTTGAGCAACTGGTTTTCAAAATTGGCAGGTAAAATAACTGCTGCAGCCACAACAGGCCCTGCCAGGCATCCGCGTCCCGCTTCGTCGCAGCCGGCTTCAATTCGGCTTTCCTGCAAATATAGTTGAAGTGAGGTTTTGTTCTTTTTCATGTGTGCTATTCCAAAATATCGAAATAATTCCCATGCAAATAACGTAATTTGATAGGAATATCCTTTCTGTTGTTTAAAGGGAAATTGAAGACAGGGGATGCTCCAGTTAGCTGTTCATACAAATTTGCACGCTTCCCCAAAGTAATTCGGCAGTCTTGTCCCACGTGAATTTTTGCTGTTGTTTTTGACCTTTGATTACTAATGTTTCCCGTAATTCGGCTTCGCTTGCAATTCGAATCATGGCATCCTTAATTTGCGAAACAGCAAACGGATCGGCATAAAGTACGGCATGCCCGCCGACTTCGGGTAGCGATGTGGTATTGGAACAAATCACGGGAATTCCGGCACTCATTCCCTCAATGACTGGGATTCCAAAGCCCTCGAAAAACGGCACGAAGGTTAAAGCCATGGCAGCGCCCAAAACCTGGTGCAGGTCTTGGGTCGAAAGGCGGCCGGTAAAAACAACATCCTTCCGGTGACGCATACCTTCGTAAGTTTTTACAATATCGTCGGTTTTAAACATGGTGTCGCCGGTGAGTACTAATTTGGCATCCTTCCCGGTTGCAGTTCTGAAGGCATCAAAGGCGCGGAGCAGTCCGCAAATATTCTTACGCGGGTGTAACGATCCAATGTACAAAAAATACGGAATGCCGTCGGCGTATTTGTTACGTGTTGCGGCTTGCTCTTCTGCTGAGGTTGGTGTGTATAACTTATTCACTCCGTTATAAACCACATCAATTTTATCGGGATTGATGTGGTAGGTACGTACAATATCTTCCTTTGAATAGTAGGAAACCGTTGCTATGCGCGCGGCACGCCGAGCGAACCTTGGAAAAAAATAGTTGTAATAAAGTGCGTACAGAAAAGGTAAATCCTTGGGGCGGTGTGCAAAGTTGATATCGTGGATTACCGCCAGCTGTTTTACCCGGGTTCTTAATGAAAGATAGCCGTCGGGTGAAAGGAAAAGATCAGCTTTGTATTTACGCAGGATTCGAGGAATTCGCCATTCGAACCAAAAATACCACAGGATCGGGTGTCTGGTCGGGGGGGAAACAACCACTGGGGTTACGTTGCCGGAGAACACAAATTCTTCGTCATAAGGGCGGTCGAAAATAAAAATGAACTGGTGTTCCGGATGGTTCCGGGTGATTCGCTGAAGCGTTTCACGAGTAAACCAACCAATTCCTTCAAGTTTACCTTTCAACAAAATTCGTGTGTTTACGGCAATAATCATCGATTTGAGTGAGTTCCTGATTTGACTCAAATGTACAAAGTCTCGATAAAAATTTTTCTACATTTAGCCGATAATCTGCAAATCACTCAGTCTTTGAAACGAAAGTTTTTCACAAATCTGTTATTACTCCTATTGCTGAATCTCCTGATAAAACCTTTTTGGGTACTGGGGATTGATCGGACTGTGCAAAATGTGCTGGGTGCTGAAGAGTACGGGATGTATTTCGCCTTGTTCAATTTCTCGTTGGTACTCAATATTTTTCTCGATTTGGGAATCACGAATTTCAATAATCGGGCTATTGCACGTAATACACGGCTTCTAACAAAGTATCTAAGTTTTTTGGTGAGTTTGAAGTTTGTACTCGCAGTTGTTTATGCAGTTTTGTGCTTGGTAGTTGCTTGGATTGTCGGTTATGATATGCGGCAAATCCATCTGCTTTTCTTTTTGATATTCAATCAATTTTTAGTGTCACTTACCGCATATCTTCGTTCTAATATTAGTGGGTTGCATTATTTTCGTACTGATGGGCTGCTTTCGGTGGTCGACCGAACTCTGATGATCGCACTTTGTGGCGTTTTACTGTTTACCAATTGGTTTAGTGGTTATTTCTCGGTCGAGTGGTTTGTTTATGCGCAAACGGTAGCTTATGTGTTAACAACCTTAATTGTACTGGCATTTGTTGTGCATTACTCAGGTCGTTTTCGATTGCGTATTAACTGGAAAATTTATCGTTCGTTTCTGAAACAAAGTTTGCCATATGCGCTTTTAGTGCTGTTTATGTCGGTTTATACCCGGGTAGATTCGGTTCTGCTGGAGCGTTTTTTGGCAGTGGATGGAGACAAGCAGGCCGGGATTTATGCACAGGCTTTTCGGCTTCAGGATGCAGCTGCCATGTTGGGTTTGTTGTTCTCCGGCTTATTGCTTCCAATGTTTTCACGGATGTTGAAGCAAGGGGAGGACATATCTGCATTATTACGCTTTTCGTTCGAGTTGATTATGGTTCCGGCCTTGTTGGGTATGATTATCTGTCAATTCTATGGTCGGGAGATCATGGAGCTTCTATATCATCAGCATGTTGAGGTTTCAGCTGGAGTGCTTCGCTTGTTAATGATCGGTTTTACTGGCATTGCAACAACCTATATTTTCGGAACCTTGCTGACAGCCAACGGAAATTTGAAGGCTCTAAACTTGGTTGCAATGGCCTTTATGGTTTTCAATTTTAGTTTGAATGTTGTACTTATTCCGCGGTTTAAAGCAGAGGGAGCCGCTATAACTGCGATGTTGACGCAGACCGGGATTGCGAGTCTGCAGGTTGTTTTGGTCATGATTTACTTCAAGTTGAAGGTGAATTATCTTCTTTTGCTTCGGCTGACCGGGTATGTCCTTTTTCTCATACTCGTGGGGAAGATCAGCATGTTTCTCGAAAACAGACTCTTTGGGATTATGCTTCTGTTCGGTGCAGGCCTGATTTATGCGATGGCTACGAAACTTATTAGTCTGAAAGCATTACTTACTGTTCTAAAAGAAAAAGATTCATGATGCATTATACGCCCGAGGATCTAAAAGGAAGTCCTGATTTCGAGTTGTTGCGGGAAATCGATCACCGGCAAATCAAAGCATTCATTTTGGAGCAGGTTCACGAGCCGACCCGCATCATGCGAATTTATAGCATCTATCAGATTGCAATGCTCCTTCTTTTGGCGGTTCTGTTCGGTAGGAGTGTTGTCCCGGCATACAAAGGCAATTGGACGTCCTTGTTTTGGTTGGGTGCAGCTTTATTGTTTTCAGTGACTGTGTTGGTTGTTTTACACGAACTCTTGCATGCCCTCGCTTACTGGCAAAACGGAATTCGAAAATTGAAGGCCGGGGCAATCTGGAGGAAATTTATATTTTATGTCGCTGCCGATCAGCAGGTGGTCAAT
>QKCF01000382.1 GCA_003246935.1 Sunxiuqinia sp.
GATTCGTGCAAAGCTCCCCGAAGGCCGTGGCTTGTGGCCGGCAATCTGGTTTCTCCCAACAGACTGGCAATACGGGAAATGGCCTGCTAGTGGCGAGATCGATTTGATGGAAAACGTTGGCTACATGCCCGACACCATCTTGTCGACAGTACATACCGAAGCCTTCAACCATGCCAAAGGCACGCAAAAAGGCGATTCCATCACGATCAATACCTGCTACTCTAATTTTCACGTGTACCGCTTGGATTGGGAAGAACAACAACTATCGATGTTTGTGGACGACCAACATGTCTTTACGTTCAAAAAAGAAGGAGATAGCTTTGCGGAATGGCCATTCGACAAGCGCTTTCACTTACTTTTAAATGTAGCAGTTGGGGGAGCCTGGGGAGGGTCGAAGGGAATCGATGACAGCATCTTTCCGCAATCAATGATTCTTGACTATGTGAGAGTCTACCAAAAACAATAAGAATTGGCGAATATTAGTGATTTCGGAGACGACTGCGAAAAATAGGGACGAGTTTGTTAGTTTTGCTCTTCAACTCCCGAAATAGCTTGTTCATGACTGATACGATTAAAAATATCATCTTCGATTTAGGTGGCGTACTCTTGAAAATTGACGCTCAGCAAACGATCCGATCGTTTCGCAATCTGGGCATGCCCGATCTGATAAAACCCGGTGGATGGGGCTATAATCACCAGGTATTCCTAGACATGGAAGCCGGCAAATTAACTGAAAATGAATTTCGGACAGGCATTCGGGAATTACTGCCTCAACCAACAAATGATCAGGCAATAGACAAGGCCTGGTGCGCCATGATCCTTGAATATTTCCCGGAACGAATTGATCTTGTTCGTAAACTAGCCATAGAACATCAGGTGTATTTGTTTTCGAATACAAACAGCATTCATGTGCGACACTTTCACCAATTGTTTGAAGACGCCTTTGCCCATTCCCTATCCGACCTGTTTGTGAAGGACTATTATTCAAATGAGATGGGAATCCGTAAACCAGCCGTGGAATCGTTTGAATATGTGCTGAATGATGCCAGATTGAATGCACAGGAAACGCTCTTTGTAGACGACTCGAACGAGAATGTGGAGAGTGCAAAAAAAACGGGTATGAGTACCATTTGGCTCACACCCGATTCTGATTTATTGTCTTTCTTTTAATCGCTAATTTTGATCATCCGGATCGGTCCAGTCACCGTTTTCACGAATTAGATTTTCCAGTTCGTAAACAGCATTCTCAAAAGGAATATGTCGTTTCTTCAGCGATTGACCTTTGTAAAGATTCACACGGCCACTGCCAGCACCTACAAAACCGTAGTCAACGTCTCCCATTTCACCAGGCCCGTTCACCACACATCCCATCACACCAATCTTCAGGTGATTCAGATGACTGAAGTGTGCTTTAATCTTGCGGGTTGTTTCATGCAAATCAAACAAAGTACGACCGCATCCGGGACAGCTAACAAACTCTGTTTTTGAAACACGCATGCGGCTAGCCTGCAAAATTGAGAAACTCAAATCTTTCAAATCAGTGAAAGTAATGTTATCACCTTCGTTGGTAATACAGATACCATCGCCGTAACCATCAATTAACAAACCACCCAGATCGATTGAAGCTTTGATCTGAAGATCCTCCAAACCGCTTTCCTTATAAGAGCGCATCAGGATTACCGGCACCTTCCAAATGTGTGATTCCAGAGCCATAAAGAAAGCACGCAACTCAGCAAGTGGATTCTTGTTGAAACTTTCAAGAATCAACACCGTTTTACGTGTTTGCTTCAACTTCGTGATAATTTCCGGATTTTCCGACATAAAGCGGTCAAACTCCATCTTGTTGGTACGGATGAACTTCATTTGTCCCCAATGGCTACCGCCAAACAAGTATTCTTCCAAATCCAGGATCGGATACACGTTTCCTTCCAAATCCAGAATCTGATCACGGTTTAGGAAATACTCAGGTATTTGCTTTCCTCGCAGTGGCAGAATTTCTGACAAACTACGATCACGCAAGTCAGCAATCACCACCGGAACCTGCTTCCCTCCCATATTCATCACCGGACGGGTTGAACGACGTTCATATTCGAACGGGTTCACCTGTGCAAACAACGGCGCAGTAATGGGTTGGTGATTTTGATATGTTTTGATGTGACTAACCATTTTTTTAGCTACCGGAATTTCACGTTCCGGAGCTTCAGTCAACGACACACGAATGGTATCGCCGATACCGTCAACCAACAAGGTGCCAATACCAACGGCCGATTTAATGCGGCCATCTTCGCCCTCGCCAGCCTCGGTAACTCCCAGGTGCAACGGATATTCCATATCTTCCAGACGCATCCGCTTATTCAACAATCGAACGGTATAAACCATCATGCGGGTATTGCTCGATTTGATAGAGATCACCACATTGTTGAAATTCTCCTTCTTACAAATGCGCAAATACTCCATCACCGACTCGCTAATTCCTGCAGGGGTATCACCGTAACGGCTCATAATCCGGTCGGACAAAGAACCTTGGTTTGCACCAATACGCAACGCCGTGTTCGTTTCACGCAGTACTTCGAGGAAAGGAATAAACTGCTCTTCGATCTTTTGCAGTTCTTCTTTATACTCCTCATCAGTGTAGATATGCTGCTCGAAACGGGCACGCTTATCGTAAAAATTTCCCGGGTTAATACGTACTTTTGAAATGTACCTGGCAGCAATCTCTGCCAACTTCGGGTTAAAGTGAACATCTGCTATCAGTGAGTTTTCATAGCCTCGAGCCACCAATTCACGTTTAATATTCCGAAGGTTTTCCGCATCAGTCATTCCCTTTACAGTAACCCTAACATAGTCGGCACCCGCTTTTATGATGCGAATAATCTGATCTACGGTTGCTTCTGTATCTTTGGAATCTGTATCAGTCATTGATTGAATACGAATCGGATAATCTCCCCCTACCGGTATCTTACCAACATGAACCACGGAGGTTTGCTGACGTTGATACTTCGTTAAATCCTTGATGTAATTAAAATTCCGATCTTCCATATTCAGTCAAGCGTTTTTGAGAGCCACAAAGTTAAATTAAAGTTAATAAATACAAAATTCCAAAGCCTAAATTATTAGAAATTAGCCGCTATTTACGTATTTCTTCTCACCATTAATTGCAAGGTCCTTAGTTCTACTGCATCTACAAAACCACGACCAACTTTTCCTGCTCAGTGCGTGTTTATTTCACGCACAAAAGAAAGGGAATTTGAGCAATCGGAGATTACCGAAAAATTAAATTTGAAACATCAATTTATCACCAAATCCCCCGTATTTCCTTATTTTTGGAATCAAACAAATCGCGATGACGATTCAAATTGAAAATATTTCGAAGTTTTACGGAAAGCAAAAAGCTGTTGACTCACTTCATATTGAATTGAATAGTGGCGAGCTTGTCGGATTTCTCGGACCAAACGGCGCGGGAAAATCGACCCTAATGAAAATTATTACCGGCTTTTTAGCGGCCGACGAAGGTCGTGTAATAATTAACGGAGAAGAAGTCTCGCCCGACAACCATCGTATCCGCCAGCAAGTAGGCTATCTGCCCGAGCACAACCCTCTGTATACCGATTTGTACATTAAAGAGTACCTGCAGCTCACTGCAGGCATGTACAGGCTACCAAACAAAAAACAGCAGGCCGACCGGGTAATTGAAATGACCGGTCTGGGACCGGAGCAACATAAGAAAATCGGTGCCCTCTCAAAAGGTTACCGGCAGCGCGTTGGACTGGCTCAGGCACTCATTCACGATCCTGCGATCCTGATTCTGGATGAACCAACAACCGGACTTGACCCGAACCAACTTGAAGATATTCGGGCACTGATTAAAAACATTAGTCGCGAAAAGACCGTCCTGTTTTCAACCCACATCATGCAAGAAGTTGAAGCCATCTGTAACCGGGTAATCATTATCAATAAAGGCAAGCTGATTGCCGACAATCCTGTTGAAAATTTGAAGAGCGGCAAGCTATTCTCTGCACAACAAGTACTGATTGAATTTGCAGACTCCATCAACCGTGAGAAACTTACAGCCAGCCTGGGTATTTCAAACATTGAACAACTTTCAGCGACAAGCCTCCTCGTTCAGGCTCCAAGCGACGAAGATATCCGCCCTGCCCTGTTCCGCTACGCAGTTGACAATAAACTGACCATCCTCACTTTAAACGAACAACAAACCAGTTTAGAAAATATCTTCCACAAGCTTACCCGAAACTAGTTTTCTTCGGTTGCCATACGGATAATTCGGGATAAACCAGTTCAGCGACTTGCTCGTAAACCTTATCTAGGCGCCACTCCAAAGTTGTGACACCTTTATAAGCCATGATGTATCGAACCCGACATCAGCAGTTTGGGAACGAAAACCTTCCCCCTTAGACTCAAAAAAAGAAACTATACCTAACAGGGCTTCCTTTTATGAGACAAGTCCCCTTTGCCCAAAGTCATCATCAACAAGGCGACAAAAGGTCCAAAATCGGGCTGCCCCTGTTTTACGAACCAAAAATCTACATCCACCTAATCCATAAATCTCATGAAAAAGCTATACAAACCAATACCAATTCTTCTGGCACTAGTAATGGCTTGCCTAATCGGATTTACCCAGGTTGAGCCTATGCCAATCAGTTCATCCGATAAAAAAGCAGTCAAGTTGTGGCAGGAAGCAATGTTGAAATTCGACGACGTTGAAATGTCACAGGCCGTTAACCTTCTGAAACAAGCGGTTAACGCCGATCCCAACTTCTTTATGGCAAACTACCAGTTGGCCATGGTTTACAAATACTTCGACAACCAGGAAGAATATTCTAAATATTTAAGCCAGGCCATAAACTCGAAAACAAAGCTAACCGAAGGTGAGGCAATACTAAAAGAGGCACTAACCCGAATGCAGGAAAATCCGAACGCACCGGTTTACGATGTTGCCGACAAACTGATTGATCGCTACCCTCACGCTAAAACTCCATACTACTTTAAAATAATGAACCTGATGATGGATAAAAAGAACGAAGAGATCATAAAACTCTGCGACCAATTGCTCAGGTTTACCGATACACCTGGCTCTGTATACAACACCAAAGGCTATGCTTACCTGGCTCTGAAAGACTACGACGCCGCACTCGATGCTTTCAACAAATACATTGAACTTCAACCGAATCATCCCAATCCTTACGATTCGAAGGGTGACTATTATATGGACCGAAATCAATATACCAATGCCTATGAAAGCTTCATAAAAGCGCATGAGATAAACGACAAATGGAGCTACGAAAAAGCAATGAAAGCGAAAAAAATGGCCGAGTGGGCTAAAGGTCCGACAAACATTGAAACACCCGATTTAAAAGGAGCCTGGCTGCTGGTCAAAATAAAAATGGTCAGCAATGGTCAGGTCGACTTCGAAATACCAGGCAACGTTACGGGAAGCCAAGTAAAACTCTGGTCTGACGAATATTTCTCGGCCACCGGTAAATTTCATATCGAAGACAACGACAGTGACATGGACAATTTTGCAGGTGGAAGCTACGAAATCGCAGGAAACCACTACCAGGAAATGATTATCTACCATGCGTCCGACGAAATTGTTGGTTCCCAGGCGAACATGATCATGGAACTGAAGGGTGACAGCCTGATCCAAACGTGGCCCGTAACTGAGAGCGGAGAGATTGATTGGGACAATTACAGCCAGGAAACGTACGTGAAACTGGACTAAAATTTCCTGAATTTAATATCAAGTAAAAGAAAATCCAATCCCGAAATCGGGATTGGATTTATTCCTAAACTACCCCAAATTCACGAATGATATTTTCGCTTACTAAATTTCTTTTTAAAATGATGCACCAGGAATAGCCCTCCGATTACAACAAACGGAAAAGTCAACACCCCAACACACCCCAAACTTGTACATACCGACTGGTTCAAGTGATAATTGTGCATAAACACTGCCGGAGAAAAAGCTAGTCCAACAACGATGAACAACACGCCACCAACAACCTCACGGTGCCAAGCTAAAATTAACAACGCCACCAACAGGTACGACGGAATCAAACGCATCATGTAAGCCATCAGCTGCTTCCATGGACTCAAACCCGACTCGAAAGTATCCAGCGCAAACATGCTCACAAACAAAATGGCTATAATGGCCAAAATGCGAGGTAACCAATACAGTAGTTTATATGGTTTGCTTTTCACATCGAAGGTTTACGTTAACCGTTCATTTTAGTTTTTAGCCGCACTCCCTGTTTATACAACATATGACAGACATCATTCCAGTTCCCTGACTAATCAATTTCCATCCTGGTTTGTTGTAAAGCCCCGAAAACAGCAAACAAAATGACTAACAGAAAACAATTAGCTTACTCGGTTCTGGATCTGGCTCCGGTTGCTGAAGGCTCATCCCCGGCTAACGCTTTGCACAACAGCCTCGACTTAGCACAACATACCGAGAAAATGGGTTACACGAGATATTGGGTGGCCGAACATCATAACATGATTAGCGTAGCAAGCGCAGCCACCTCAATCATTATCGGATACTTGGCACAGGGCACCAAAACCATACGCATTGGCTCGGGTGGCACTATGCTCCCCAACCATTCACCCCTGATTGTTTCGGAGCAGTTTGGCACCTTAGCATCCCTATATCCCGGGCGCATCGACCTGGGGCTGGGCCGCGCTCCCGGAACCGACCAGCAAACTGCAGCCGAACTCCGGTATGACCGTAT
>QKCF01000243.1 GCA_003246935.1 Sunxiuqinia sp.
GATTTGGCCGATATTTTCCGGCAGGTTAGCCTAAGCGATGATAAATTTGAGGAATTAAAGGAAGAAATAAGAACCCGGTGACAGCATAACAGAAACTCGGTATCACAAAATAAACAATGCGAAACTCAGAACAAACAAAATGGAACTCACTAATCAACCCGAAATACAAGTCGGCATTATGGCCGAACCAAGCTTGCTTTTTGAATTAAAAGGCAACTATCAATTACCGTCAGGATGTAATGGCTCTCATTATAAAGCCAGCATCCATCGTGGCGAAATCCTACTTACAAACCAATGGGGAACCATGAGAACAGCTAAAGAGTTTCAGTTTCGTTCAAGCTCCGGAAACGATTCTTTTCAGTTGAAAGGTGTCACCATCGGCATCGATTTTCATTGGGAACAAAAACAGGACCAGGAGTTCAGGGGTAGCCTGAAGTTGATTATTGAGGCCGGGAAAGTTAGAGCAGTTAACCTTGTTCCGCTCGAAGAATATTTACGTTCGGTTATTTCATCAGAAATGAGTGCCACCAGTTCTCCTGAATTGTTAAAAGCCCATGCTGTTGTTTCACGCAGCTGGCTCATGGCTCAAATCGTGAAAAGTAAAAAGTTGGAAAAACAACAGGAAGCGTATCAGACCAACATTGAAACAGATGACGAGCATATTCGCTGGTACGATCGCGAAGACCACCGTCTTTTTGACGTGTGTGCTGATGACCATTGCCAACGTTACCAAGGCATTACCAAGATTATTAGCGACAAAGCCAATGCGGCAATTGACGCAACCTTCGGTGAGTTCCTCTTGTCGGACAATGAAATCTGTGATGCCCGCTTCTCTAAGTGTTGTGGTGGTATTTCGGAGAATTTTGAGAATGTTTGGGAACCTGTTTATCATCCGTACTTGAGTAAAATCGTTGATCAGGCTGACGGATGCACAACCTGCGTTGATCTTCGACAGGAAGATGAAGCCCAAAGCTGGATTCGAAATTCCCCTGCTGCTTTTTGCAATACCTACGACCGGAGAATATTATCGCAAGTACTACCCGACTTCGACCAACGAACCAAAGACTTTTATCGTTGGAAAGTGAGCTATTCGCAAACACAGCTTTCCATGCTAATTCTACAGCGCACCGGCATCGACTTCGGTCATATCATCCGGATGGAAGTTGTAAGCCGCGGACATTCAGGCCGTATCATCAAACTTAAAATTACCGGCACTAAACGAACGAAGACCATTGGCAAAGAACTGGAAATCCGCCGTGCCCTTTCTAAGACACATCTTTACAGCTCAGCTTTTGTCATCGATCATCTGGACAACAGGAGCGGGTTGGGGACATGGTGTTGGCCTTTGCCAGATCGGTGCCGCAGTGATGGGTGAAAAAGGATACAACTATCAACAAATTCTCGAACATTATTTCCGTGGCGCGGAACTGAAGAAGTTGTATTAATCACGTAAAAACAGTCTCTTTTTACTAACTTAAACCACTAAATAGCGCATCAAACCATGAACAAAACAACCAGCCGCTCGCCTTGGGCATGGATACCAACTTTATATTTTGCAGAAGGACTTCCTTATGTATTTGTGATGACTGTTTCTGTTATCATGTATAAACGGCTGGACATCTCGAACACCGACATTGCGCTGTACACAAGTTGGCTTTACCTCCCTTGGGTGATTAAACCCTTTTGGAGCCCTTTGGTTGATATTCTGCGTACAAAACGTTTTTGGATTGTAAGCATGCAGCTCATCGTTGGCGGAGCATTGGCCGGAGTTGCCTTCACACTTCCCTTCGGAAGTTTCTTTCAATACAGTCTGGCATTTTTCTGGCTATTGGCTTTTAGCTCGGCCACACACGATATCGCAGCTGATGGCTTTTACATGCTGGGGCTTTCGATGGGTAATCAAGCTTTTTTCGTGGGTATCCGCAATACCTTTTATCGTTTAGCGATGCTAGCCGGACAAGGCCCTTTGGTTATTTTGGCAGGTTATCTCGAGAATTCCGGAGATAGCATTCCTGCCGCCTGGAGCATGACGTTTTTCATTTTTGCAGGCCTTTTCCTGGCCTTCTTCTTTTATCACCTATTGGTACTCCCCCATCCCAAGAGTGATATCCATGGCGAACACAAAGATTTTCCTGAGATGATGCGGAACTTTGGTGAAACCATCACTTCGTTTTTCCAAAAGAAAGGAATCGGCCTGGCAATTTTGTTTCTCCTGATATTCCGTTTAGGTGAAGCACAATTGGCGAAAATAGCCTCCCCGTTTTTACTGGATGATTTAAGCAAAGGAGGTTTGGCACTCACCACCACTGATATTGGTTTTGTTTATGGAACAGCCGGGATCATTGCTCTTACAATCGGGGGAATTGTTGGTGGAATTCTTGTTTCTCGTCATGGGTTGAAAAAATGGTTATGGCCCATGGTCTTTGCCATGAACCTTCCCAATATCGTTTATATCTTTTTAGCTCTTATTCAATCTCAAAGTCTGGCAGTTGTCAGCGCAGCCGTTGTGGTTGAACAATTTGGCTACGGCTTTGGCTTTACCGCTTATATGCTTTACATGATTCAAATGGCCGATGGCAAACATAAAACTGCTCACTATGCACTCTGCACCGGATTTATGGCCTTGGGGATGATGATTCCGGGAATGATTAGTGGCTGGATTGAGGACCAAGTTGGCTATCTTAACTTCTTCATTTGGGTCATGATCTGTACAATACCAGGATTCATCATTGCACCTTTTCTTAAAATTGATTCAAGCTTCGGAAAGAAATAACAGGCAATCATTCAAATATTTGCCCTAATAACAGATTTCACATCAAGGTAAGTTTAATCCGCATTTACACTTATTAACAAAGCGAGCAAGTTTTGCATTAAACCTGACCCAATTTTTGCTGTCTTAGCTAAGAGTTTAAACGCAATTACCGAGCGGATTTATCAAATCGTGAAGTTGGAAACCATCCCGTGAAGGAAAAATAAATCCATGCTCGCAAAACATAATCAGGACAAAACAATTAAACATGTATCCGAAAAGAATTCTTACTCTATTTTTAATCGCTCTAGGAATTGCAGGAGCAAGCCTAACAACGAGAGCGGACCAGCCGATTAAATCTACGGTTGTCGATCCGGCATTGAAGTCGGTTATAAAAGGAAAGATCGTTGAAAAAGATTCAAAATCACCAATGGAATATGCCAATATTTCCATTTATAATGCCAAAGACTCCTCACTGGTGACAGGTGGAATTACAAATCCGAATGGTGAATTCACAATCGGCAAGTTGGACAATGGCACCTATTACGTTGAAGCTAACTTTATCGGATTCAATAAAACCCGGGTTAACAATATCCAAATCAGTTCCAATCACAGTTCAATCGACCTGGGTACAATTCCACTGGAAGCCTCACACCAGCAGCTTGGCGGTGTTGAAGTTGTTGCAGAACGCCCTCGGGTAGAATATAAAGTGGATAAAAAAGTAATTAACGTTGAGCAGGATATTAATGCTGCCGGCGGAACAGCCGTTGACGTTTTGGAGAACACTCCTTCGGTGCAGGTTGATATTGAAGGGAATGTTACATTGCGCGGCTCATCAAGCTTTACCGTTTTTATTGACGGACGCCCGTCAGCACTTAGCGGAAGTGATGCTCTACAACAAATTCCGGCATCAGCACTTCAAAATATTGAAATTATCACCAACCCATCGGCAAAATACGACCCTGATGGTATGGCCGGAATCATCAACCTGGTTACCAAGAAAAACGCCTTGACTGGTTTCGACGGAATTGTTAATGTTTCGGGGAGTACAAACGAAAGCCGCAGTCTGGATTTCACCGTTAACCATAAAAATGCAAAACGCCAGATTACATTTGGGTTCGACACCAACAACCGGAAATTCACGGGTACAAATGAGTCAACCCGCGAAACATATTACAATGATAGTACCGTTTACCTGGACAGCAACGGTGATCGGGATTTCAATCGTCACGGCTATCGATTTAAAGGTGGACTTGACCTGTACCTGACTGATAAAACAACCTTAGGATTTACTGCCAGTGTGGGAACGCATAACAGAGATAACAATTCCAGTGTTAATAATTATTACCATACCGTAATTAACAATCCGGCGGGATTAACCGAAAAATACACGCACGAATCTGAAGACTCGAAGAGCAAGAACGACTTTGTTGATGCCAGCATCAACTTTCTGCATAAATACAACGAAGATGCGACCCACAAACTGGAAGGGATGATTTATTTCCGTAACCGCACCGGCCATGATATCGAGTATCAATCGGAAATTATTACAGACGAAAATTTTGTGACTGGTGATATTTATGACCTTCGGGTAAGAACAACTGAAGGTGAAGATTCGCAGGACTACCGTGCGAAACTGGACTATACACGCCCCTTAGGTGAAACTGGCAAACTGGAAGCCGGATTTCAAAGCCGGATGCGTCGTGAAACCGAAGACTATATATTCGAAGATTACGACACCGATAGCCAATCTTGGATAAACAATCCCGACTACACGAGCAGTATGGATTTCAAACGTGATATTCATGCCATCTATTCAACTTACTCCAACAAAATTGACAAAGTTGAATTAATGGCCGGTTTACGCGGCGAATACACCAACCGTGAAATTAAACACACTGCAAGTGCCGAAACATACAAAATTAACCGTTTCGATTGGTTCCCGTCGGTACATGCATCATACGATCTGCTTGCAAACACACAGTTAATGGCCAGCTATAGCCGCCGTATTAACCGGCCAAGGGGATGGGATCTGGATCCTTTCGAAACTTTCATGAACCAAACAACCATCCGCAAAGGTAGTCCCGACTTAAAACCGGAGTACACCAATTCGTACGATATGAGTTTAATGCAACGCTTCGGAACTTCATTTGTATCATTGGATGGCTTTTACCGCGAAACCAGTGATGTGATCTCAAGAATAACAGAAGTGCGCGACGATGGCATGTATGTTTTGACCAGTGCCAACGTTAGCCAGGATAAATCGACAGGAGCGGAGCTGATGCTGAATCTAAACCTGACGAAATGGTTGTTGCTGAACTCCAGCGTATCTGTTTATAACTACAAATTGCAGGGTGAAGTGCTGGGGAAATATATCGACAAATCCAGCACCAATACCGATGGCAGGGTGAACGCAACATTGAAATTTTCATCAAGCAGCCGGATGCAATTAATGGGGATGTACCGCGGCCCATCAGTATCTGCGCAAGGCGATCGTAAAGGATCATTCTACTCAAATATTTCATATCGCCACGAGCTTATGAACCGCAAACTGACAGCTACGCTTAGCGTTCAGGACATCTTTGGATCAGGCGGATGGAAAGGAACTAACAGTGGCAGCAACTTTAGCTCAACATTCAAGTTCAAACACGAACCCCGTGTTGTTCAGCTAACCCTGAGCTTCAAGCTGAATAACTACAAAACGGATAAAAAAGGAGGAGATGAAGACACCAACGAGATGGAATATGAAGGAGGAACTTTCTAAGTTCCCAAACAAATTGGGTTACACTTGTAAATAAAGAGGGGCACTGCTCCTCTTTTTTGTTTTCTAAAATCGAAAGAAACTAAAAAGGGAACCGATCGGTATTCGGTTCCCTTTTTTGAATAAGAAAGCTATTTACTAAAAAAATGTTGTCTCAAAATAAAACCTAAAATTGTTTTCGTTTTCTGAATCGTTGTTTATTGTTTCATGTTTCTATTACAAATGTAACAGATACACAAACACCAGTCAAATTGATTTTTTTGAAGCCGAATAGAGAAAGCCTATTCCCATGGAGAACCCTGTTCCACTCGTTATCTTCGAACTAGAAAGAAATAAAAACGAAAAGGGAACCGATCGGTATCCGGTTCCCTTTTATGAATAAGAAAGCTATTTACTAAAAAAATGTTGCCTCAAGATAAAACCTAAAATCGTTTTCGTTTTCTGAATCGTTGTTTATTGTTTCATGTTTCTATTACAAATTTAGCAGATACACAAACACCAGTCAAATTAATTTTTTTGAAGCAAAATAGAGAAAAGCTATCTGCGAGGATCCATTCGCCAATTATCGCGTTAATACTCTGCCTAGAGGTTACTTATTCAAATGGCATTTTCACCCCGAACATCAAATTATCTAAGCAATTCTGCTAATTTTGAACCGGCAGATAAAACCTTAAAACAAATATTTTATGTTGAAAGTAAACGAGTATTTCGAAGGTACGGTAAAATCGATCGCCTTGGAAAACGAAGAAGGAACAGCAACAATTGGAGTGATGGAAGCCGGTGAATACGAATTCGGCACAGCAACAATCGAATTGATGACAATCACCAGCGGAAGCTTAGAAGTTTTACTTCCTGGCGAAGCAGAATGGAAAACATTTGAAACCGGAGAAACTTTCCGTGTTGAAAAAGATGTTCGCTTTAAAGTTAAAGCAGCCAAACAAGTTGCTTATTACTGCTTGTATATTTAAGAAACACGAAGAAAACCGAAGATTGGAAGCTTAACCAATTTTCGGTTTTTCATTTCAGTCCACCTTTCGGCAAATAATCCACTGCACGAGTCTCTTATTTTTTCGGGGATGCGCTTTTCTTCGTAAATTGCCCTGCGCAAGACCTCAAACACAACACATGAACACCGAAAAACCATCGCTCAACCGACGATCATTTATTGGTACTGTAGCCACCGGATTAGCAGGCTTAACCATTTTACCCAGTCATGTTATTGCCGGGTTAGGATACCCAGCCCCAAGCGACAAACTTAACATTGCCGGAATAGGCGTAGGCGGCATGGGCTACCGTAACCTGAAATACATGGAAAACGAAAATATCGTTGCTCTTTGCGATGTTGATGAAAACTATGCCAACCGAAACTCGTTTAGAGAATGGCCATTGGCTACCCGCTATAAAGATTTCAGGTTGATGCTGGAGCAACAAAAGGACATTGATGCCGTGGTTATTGCCACCCCCGACCATACACATGCCTTACCTGCTTATCTGGCCATGCGCCAGGGGCTCCACGTGTATTTACAAAAACCGCTGGCACATACGGTGTATGAATCACGTGTATTGGCAGAAACAGCACAACGTTACGGCGTATCTACTCAAATGGGTAACCAAGGTAACTCGGGTGACGGGATTCGCGATATCTGCGAATGGATTTGGGCCGGTAAAATTGGAGAAGTAACCCGGGTTGATGCCTGGACGAACAGGCCGATTTGGCCGCAAGGCCTAAGCAGGCCCGAAAAGGAAATGCGCATACCTAAAACCTTAGACTGGGACCTGTTTATTGGCCCGGCAAATATGCGACCTTATAACGAAATTTATCATCCATGGAACTGGCGTGGTTGGTGGGACTTTGGAACAGGTGCGCTTGGTGACATGGCTTGCCACATCCTTGATCCTGCATTTAAAGCACTCAACCTGAAATATCCCGATTCGGTACAAGCAAGTTCGGGCAAATTTACTACCGACTCAGCTCCAAATACAGAAAAAATAACATGGGAATTTCCTGCTCGTGACAACTTACCCAAAGTTGCCATGCCTCCGGTGACAATCAATTGGTATGACGGTGGCTTACTGCCCGATCGACCGGATGAGTTGAAGGACGGTGAACCGATGGGTGACGACGGTGGCGGATGCATCTTTTACGGGACGAAAGGGAAGATTATGTGCGGCACTTATGCCATGAACCCACAGTTACTTCCAACCAGCAATATGGATCATTTTGAAGCACCCAAAAAGCAAATAAGACGCATCCCGGACGCCATGGAAGGAGGACACGAGAAAGACTGGATACGCGCTTGTAAAGAAAGTAAGGAAAACCGCGTTGAAGCATCTTCAAATTTTGCCTATGC